>CAZPTO010000033.1:0-15415 GCA_964589155.1 uncultured Bacteroidaceae bacterium
GATGAGAACGGGCAGGAGGTGGAAAATGATTATGAGATCCTTTCCAACAGGCGCATCAGGGTAACCACACCGGTGACCGTGCGCAACGGCCGGATTGTCGTTACAGGTACTGTTCTGAGGGGTCAGAATCCACTGACCTTTATCGTGGAGAACGCAGTCAGGATGACCATGGCTGTACGGACCCTGAATGTCACCTATTCGAGAAGCGGGGGGACCCTGCTACCCGGTTACCAGCCGGAAACAAGTGTACTCGGGATGCAGCGGGTAAGCGACCGTTTGGTGCCCGGCTGGGAATACATTTCAGGATGGTACCGGGATGGGTTTGCAGAGGAGGCCTTTTACAACGGGTGGCTCACCTATGACGAAGCATTGAATGATCCGTTCAACCAGAATTATTCCGAAAGATTTAATTTCAGGGCCAACGTGGAACCGATTAAAGGCCTGCGCATTGATTTGACAGGTAACCTGACAAAATCGGAGAATGAAACGGAATTCTTCACCTCAGATGGTTCGGGAAACCTTCCGCCGGAGAATGAACGTGGACGTGTGAATTCGGGGAATTTCAGTATGTCTTTCTTCTCCTGGGGCACAGCCTTTGAACCCATTACGGAAACGGCAGATTCATTATCTGAAACTTTTGATTACCTGAAATTTGATGCCAGGAGGGAGATTTCGAACAGGCTTGCAAATGATTATTTTAACAAAACAGGTATCTTCCTGCCCGACTCTTCCGGGTATTACGAAGGATTCGGGCCGACCTCCCAGGAAGTGCTGATCCCTGCTTTCCTGGCTGCTTACGGATACCAGACTACAGAAAATGTACCTCTGAAGGCCGTGCAAAGTATCCTGAATGTAATGCCGAACTGGAAAGTGACCTATGACGGGTTGGGGCAGATCGAATTCCTGCAACAATTTGTAAACTCGATTACCATGAACCATGCCTACCGTTCTACGTACAGCGTGGGTTCATTTATTTCCAATCCCTATTATGTGGAAGACATTGACGGTGTGCCGGTGGCATATGACCTGCAGGGGAACTTCATGGTGGAAAGGAACATCAACACGGTAACCATCAGTGAGCAGTTCAGCCCGCTGTTCAATCTTTCCATGGACTGGAAAAACAGCCTGACCACGCGGTTTGAAGTGAAGAAATCAAGAACTGTCGGACTGAACATGGCCAACACCCAGGTGAATGAAGTCAGGAGTAATGAATATGTATTCGGCGCAGGATACCGGTTCAATTCGGTGCAACTGATCATTAATAACAACGAGATCAGCAGCGACCTGAATGTGCGGGTCGACTTTTCCTACCGGAACAACCAGACCGTTATACGGAAGCTGGAGGATATCTCCGGAAGTGAGATCACAGCCGGACAGGAGATTCTCAGCGTGAAGGCCACTGCTGACTATATGCTCAGTGATAAATTCACACTGCGCGCCTTTTATGACCAGCGGATCAACAGGCCGTATATTTCCAACAGTTACGACAATGCAAACTATAATGTGGGCTTCAGCCTTACATTTACATTGTAGATGGCGGGCCGGGATCGTGCAGTGAGATCCTGGAGGGAAGGTTCCTGCGGTTTTTACTTTCAATCGTTTTCCTCCTTTCGCTCTTTTCCGGTAAAGAAAAAACCCTTACATTTAACAACATTATAAAAACCGAATACGACTATGAACGTTCCATCTGAACTGAAGTACACAAAAGACCATGAATGGGTTCGTATCGAGGGCGATACGGTAACTGTAGGAGTCACTGATTTCGCCCAGGGCGAATTGGGAGATGTGGTATTTGTTGAAATTGAAACCGAAGGAGACGCCCTTTCACAGGGGGAGACTTTTGGTACCATTGAAGCTGTGAAGACAGTCTCCGACCTGTTCATGCCAGTGGGTGGGGAAGTGATCGAAGTGAATGAAAAACTGGAGGACACGCCCGACATTGTTAACAGCGATCCTTATGGTGATGGCTGGATGGTGAAGATTAAAATGGACGATACCGCCCAGGCTGAAGATTTGCTCTCCGCATCAGATTACGAAGCGCTGATCGGGTAAAGTAGTTGGTGGTTTTCAATGAAAGCGAATGCCGGCCATGATCCACCTGCCTGGCATCACGACGCTCCCGATATCCCTGAAGGATACATCAAAGACATTTGTTGCACTGATATACACATTTGTTTTCCAAACCTCAATGCCGAACGTGACATCTGTAAGCCAGAAGGGATCGTATGATGTTTCATAGGGCATAGATCCGGGGGTTTCGTAATGGAGGTAGGATCCATTCCTGTCCTGCCAGCGCAGTTTTGTTTCAAAATACAAATCCAGGGGAAGCCGGATTCTCAGGTCCAGCATGGCCTTGTGCTTCAGGTTGTCCAGGGCATAGTTCGAGATATATGCATCCGACGGCTTGTTCAGTTCAGTGTAACTATAAGAGATCCTGAAGTGTTCGACCCACCGCGGACCGGAACCTGTTTTTCCCGGATAGTACCAAAAATTTACTTCACCGCCATAGGTATTCAATTCGGTAAGGTTGCGCGTTTGCCAGATGCTGTCCGTCCAGATCCAATCAATGGTTTCAGTGCCCTTGCGAAAGAATGCTGCTGCATCTGCACGGTATCCCCTGCCAATTAATCGGGCCCCCGATTCAATGGAGATCGCTTTTTCGGGCCGCAGGCCGGAGTTGCCCCTGTTTTGCGGACCTTCGTAATACAGATCAGTGAATGTGGGCAGTCGCATGGACCGGTTGGCCGAGGTAAAAACAGAAACACGGTCATGGATCCGGTACGAGATATCCAGTCCGGGATAGAGTCCTGGTGGTGATAAGTCGCGAACGCCGGCATAGATAAGCACACCTGTGCTGATATACAGTTTATGGATCTGGAGCAGGTGATCGGCAGAGATGTACAGGTGATCCCGTGATTTGAATCGTTTGTATTCTTTCCCGGGTGCATTTTTTACCTGGATCGGCGCGTCCAGGGGATCTCCCAGGGTACTGCTCAGGATCCGTTCCTGCCGGTACTGCAGCCTGAGCGAGGTAAATCCCAGCACGCTGCTGTATTTGCTGCCCAGGGCAAGTCCGGAAACATCGGTACGGTGGTGATTTTCGTAGGCCGCGGGATTGTTCCTGAACAGCAGGAAATGATCGTGGTGCCTGTTCCAGTGCGCCTGGGCGAATATCTTGAATGAGGGCGTGCCAGCTTCGACTTTAAGTGCTCCCACCAGGGCGCTGGTCTCCTCATATTGTTCCGGGAACCTGGGTGTATAGAACGCATTCGCACCAAAATTTTTCCCATTCCACCCCAGGATCAGATCTGTCTCCAGCCAACTTGTTGTTGCCGTGGAATGCAGGTATACGCTGGACATACTGTAATCGGTATTCACGATATACCCATCGCTTCCGGAAGCAGATATTGCGAGAATGGTGCGGGTAACCCCGGCAGGCACATGGATCGCAGCACCTGTCTGATATGTATTATGTTGTCCGTAGGCTGCATGTGCCCGGAAGTCGAGTGAGTCCCCGGGTTCTGTGATCACGTTCACTGCCCCTGTATATGCCGAAAGTCCGTATTTCTTTGATGCCGGTCCTTTAAGAATCTCCAGTCGCTGTGCCATGATCAGATCTACCGGCAGATCAAGGCTGAAATGCCCGGTCTGGGGGTTGGTCATATCAATTCCATTCAGCAGTACGAGCGATTGGTCGAACGAGCCGCCCTGGATGCTGAGGTCAGATTGTACACCGTGAACGCCGCGTGTGCGGATATCCACACCAGGATAATGGTCCAGCAGATCGGGCAATGATCGCGGGGCGGAGTTCTCAAGCTGTTCCTGACTGAGCAGTATCAGCTGTCGAAGCAACGGGGAATAGAGATCGGCTTCCTGCTGTGTGACCGTTTCCACCTCTTCAAGCTCGAGATGGATTGAATGCGCAACAGTATCGGTCTGTGCGATCAGTGGCTGAAGCTGCACCAGGCTATATGCAAGGCTCAGGGTGGCAATGCGTATGACTTTATGGAACGTGGACAGTACCGCGTATTTCTTGTTGCTCCACTTGCGAAAGACGATTGGTTCCATAACAGGTACGGGTGTTACTGTTCGGAAAGGTCCTTTAAATCGTCATCCTTGTCTGAACCTGACTGGTAGCTGGAACGCAGCGGGTTTGCATTTATCTCGTCATACATTTTCCGGTTCCTGATGATATCGATGGCCAGGTAGATCGCATTTCGGAACGATGCAAAAGCAGCCTCACCTTTTCCTGCCAATTCATATGCGGTCCCGTGTGCAGGACTGGTACGTACCACCGGGAGCCCGGCGGTGTAGTTCACACCCTCATCCCTTGAAATGGCCTTGAATGGGATCAGCCCCTGGTCGTGGTACATGGCCAGGATCCCGTCGTATTTTGTATATGCGCCCGATCCGAAAAAGCCATCTGCGGGAAACGGTCCGAATACCAGGGTATTGTGTTTTTTTGCCTCTTCCATTGCGGGGAGGATTACTTCCTGCTCTTCATTCCCCAGGAGCCCTTCGTCGCCGGCATGCGGATTCAGGCCAATCACGGCGATCCTGGGTTTACCAATATTGAAATCCTTCTGGAGGGACTGGTTGAGGATCCTGATCTTGGAAAGCACCTTTTCCTTTGTGATGAAAGATGCCAGCTGAGACACAGGTACGTGTCCTGCGACCACCCCTACTTTCATATATTCACTGACCATGAGCATCAGCACATCCTCCACACCGAACACATCCATCAGGTATTCGGTATGTCCGCTGTACCTGAAATTTTCGCTCTGAATATTCTGCTTGTTGATTGGACCGGTGACGAGCGCATCGATCGTCTCCTCCCGCAGGTCCGACACTGCTGATTTCAGGGCGACATAGGAGGATTCACCTGCCTGTCGGGTTGATTTGCCCAATTCCACGCGGATATCATCGTCGATACAATTGATGATGTTGATGCGCTGTTGATTGGCTTCCCCGGCAAAACGTATATTGTTCAGGCTGATATCTTCAAGATTGATGGCTTTTTTATGGTAGGCCGCTACCTTGGGAGAACCAAAGATGATCGGTGTGCATAGTTCCAGTAGTCTGCTGTCTTCCAGGGACTTCAGGATTACTTCGTAACTGATTCCATTGATGTCCCCGTGTGAAATTCCTATTGTAATTTTATTGCTCATGATGCTATTTATGAAGTTCTGTTCCTGAAAAAGTCGAATAGCAACCGGGTGCCTACCCCGCTACCACCTTTTCCACGGTAATTATCCTGTGCTTTGTTGAATGAAGGTCCTGCAATATCCAGGTGGATATAGGGGTAATCGGTAAATTTCTCCAAAAATTTTCCGGCCGTGATCGCTCCGGCGTATTTTCCACCGATATTTTTCTGATCGGCGATATCCGATTTCAGTAATTCAGAGAAATCATCCCAGAAAGGGAATTCTGCGATACGTTCAAACGTATTGAATCCGGATGTTTTCAAAGCATCCATGGTAGCGGGATTTGCATTCCCCATGCCCACGATGGCATATTTTCCAACAGCAGCATGGGCAGATCCGGTGAGCGTTGAAAGCTCGATCACCAGTTCCGGATCATATTGTTTTGCATAGCTGAGCGCATCGGCCAGGATCATTCTTCCTTCGGCGTCGGTGTTGAGCACTTCAACAGTGGAACCATCATACATTTCTATCACATCACCGGGCACATATGCATTCCCGTCCGGGCGGTTATCTGTTGCGGGCACCAGCCCGATCACATGTACCGGAAGCCTGGCCTTCGAAATAGTATAGATGGCACCGGCCACTGCAGCAGCCCCTCCCATGTCACATTTCATGTAATCCATGGAGTCAGCGGTGGGCTTCAGGCTCAGTCCGCCGGTATCATACACCACCCCTTTCCCGACCAATACTACAGGCTTTTCATTGATTGCATTTTCGGGCTTCCATTCAAGGATAGAGAACGTCGGGGGATCGATACTCCCCTTATTTACTGCCAGCAGCCCTCCCATGCGCAAGGATTCTATTTTTTTCTTGTTGAATACTTCGATGGTATACCCTGCTTCTTTGCTTTTTTCCTGCATCTCCTCGGCCAGCTTTGTGGCGGTAAGGTAGGAGAGTGGTTCATTTACGAGGTCCCTGGTGAAAAATGTACCTTCCAGGGCAATAGTGAGGTGAACCAGATCTGTTTCGGTTACCTTGTCACAACTTACAGCAGTCGTCTCGAGTGTAAACGGTGGCACATCGTGTTTTGTGAAATATTTTTCAAAGCTGTAGTTGGTTAGCCATAACCCTTCCAGGCAGGCAAGCATCTGCTTGCTGCTTACCCCGTTGTTGACCAGGCTGACTGATGAGGCATCCAGATCCCTGAGGGTTTTATGGATGGTATGCGCAGCAACACGTGCATTTTCAATCAGTTCATGCTCCGTTTTTTCTTCTTTTTTTAATACCTGGAACATCGTAATTGTATCCCCGTCGGTGAGGAGGGTCAGTCCTTTGTCATTCGCGACCCTGTGCTTTATATATTCACTTTTTGGCCCGGCATATTCTGAGAAATCACTATGCTGGTCACCGATAATGATGTTGAAATTATATGTTTCTCCCGGTTGTATTTTTTGTATTCTCATATGCTCATTTAAAAATTCAATGCAAAGATATAATATTTAACAGATGGATGTATAGAATGTTAGATTGACAACATTTGGTGTGCAGCATCTTCTTGCATCACTGGGGCATTTGATCCCTTGAACATGATACAACTCAGCCGCGTTTTGCGATCTCCGACAGGCGCTCTTTTTGTTCGATCACCAGCCGGTTCTTTTCCAGGGTGATGATCCCTTCATTATGGAACCATTTCAATGCACGTGTCACACTTTCACGTGTGGAAGCCACCATCTGTGCCAGCTCAGCCCTTTTAAGTTGTAAGTCAAACTCGAAACTTTCATAGACCTCTTCGGACAGGTAGATCAGCAAGCCTGCCACTTTGCCAAACGTCTGGGTCTGGTTGAGGCTCAGGAACCGCTTGTGGTTACTCATGGACTCATGGCTCAGCGATATAAGGATCTCCCGTGCAAAATTTCCGTTGCCCCGGATCAGCCTGCTGAATGTCTCTTTTTCAATGAAGCAGACCTCCACATCTGTGATTGCCTGGTAGGAAAAGACACTGGAAGTGTTGGTGCACAGCATTTGCAAGCCGATATAGGACCGTGGCTTGATCAACTGTATCACCTGGTCGGCAACATGCTGGTGTCGCACGAATTCCTTTACATACCCCTGTCGCAGGTAGATCAGTGAATCCAATGGGGTGTCCTGCTTCCGCAGGATTTCACCTTTCCTGAAACGTGTCTGGTACGTATCCGTTTCCATGTTTTTCAGCTCCCCTTGCGACAGGGTATAGATGGCGCACGAACCAACAGTGCAATTGCTACATATCAGTTCTTCTGTCATACCTGTTTTTTTTATTCGTATATTCCATTTAAAATATTGATATTTAAGTAGATATAAATATGCTATTTGCTACGGGGGGACCCGTTGATATGTATTATTCGTCAATCAAAGCTTGTTACAATGGACAAGGGGGGTGCCATCACTTCAGGATCTTGCTTTGCAGAATGCTGCAACAGACCTTGACTTTATTGTAGTTTCAAATGTAGCAATAAGTGATGAATATCACAATAAGTAGTGACACAAATCACATTGGATTCTTTGATTAAGCTTTATGAGCGTCGTAAATTGCAAATAAAAAGATGATGAACAGGCAGGTGATCAAGACTGTATTATATGGAGCAGCGGCGCTGTTTGGATTCATATTATTGATGACCATAATAGGAGCAGTTGCCTGTCTGTTTGGAGCGGGAGATGCTTTCTATTGCGGTGTCTTCTGTCTTATTGGAAAAATTACATTCGTGGCAGTTTTGTTAGTAATTACTATACAGACGTATCGTGCTTTGAGCAGCAACTGAAATGCAGTTTTAATTTCATGGTTTTCCGGGCAGGGTGAATTTAACAGAAGTTCCCTTGCCCGGTTTGCTTTCCATAAGGAAGGATCCTTTATTGATCTTTATCATTTCCCTGACCACGACCAGTCCCAGCCCGGTGCCTTTTTCACCTATGGTTCCCGGGGTGCTATCCACATTACCGCTGAGGATACTGGTGAAACGTTCTTTATCCATTCCGATTCCTGAATCCTGGATATTGATTGTGACTGTGCCATTTTCAGATGAAGCCTGTATAGAAATATCGCCCTGAACCGGTGTAAATTTGATGGCATTGGAAAACACATTCCGGAGGCAGATATTCAGCAATGTCCTGTCGCACCAGGCGTTTAGTTCCGGAGGCACCTCAATACTGAGTGTGATCTTTTTTTCATCCAGTGTATACTTCATCAGCAGGCGGATCTCATCGATGATCTCATTGAGCCGGACCGCCTGGGGTTGATATTGGATATTGCTACGTTGTTGACGGCCCCAATGCAACAAATTTTCGATCAGGTCAAGGGATGAGGAAGAAAGCCGTTGTAGTTCTCTGATGATCTTTGCATTTTCACTGTCTTTGAATTTTTCCAGCATCAGCTCAGAATACTGCACCTGGCTCGCCACCGGGCTTCTCAGGTCGTGGGCAATAATTGAGAATACTTTTTCCTTCATTTCCAGTGTCTGTTTCAGTTCCTTGTTGGATTGGTTGAGTTCATGGGTTCTTTTGGAAATGATTTTTTCAAGGTTTTTATTTACGTTTTCCAGCTTTTCGTGTATGGAGATTTTTTCCTTATATGTTTTAATCCACTGGTCAATGAGGATTGAGATTTGCACCAGGATAAACAGCAGGAAACTCAGTGACAGCAAGTATTCAGAATTAAAAGGACTTATCGACAGGGAGACCAGGGTATCATTTACCGCGGCTCCCAGAATGATCAGCATCGAAAAGAAAAATGCAGTTGACGGGTGTTTCAGACGGATCATCCCTGAAAAACTACGTAGTATGTAATAGCCCAGGAATAAGATTCCGAAGGTGAACAGGAAATATACACCAAAAGTGAATATTGTGGGTTGAGTAAAAAGGACGATGATGCAAAGTACTGCAAAAAACAACGCATTGCCCACCACTATTTTATGCATGAAACGTGACCTGAAAAACTGGTCGAGATACAAGGCGCCAAAGATGAGTGTTGCAAATGATCCCAGGTATTCCATGCGTATGGTCCATATCCAGGGTTGGTCGATCATGATATTACCGGGGTAGAAACCGGTATTTACTAAACGGAGAAACATTCCCAGTGATGCAAGTGAAAAATAGAGGAAGGACCACCTGCTGCGTTCAAACATGAAGAAGACGAGAAATAGCACGAACGTTCCGAATAGTATTCCCAGGAGCGCGTAGTTGATGATCTTTTTTTGCTCATGTTTCTTCTGCATATAGTTGGACTCGCCCAGACTCATATTCATCCAGAAACCACCCCTGCGGTGAGAGAAATTGGATACATGGATGACCAATTCCATGGTGTCTTTTGTATACTTGAAGCTATGTATCAGCGGGTAATATGAAGGATGCGATGTTGCTTCAGAAGTTCCTGTTTTTCCATTTCGGGCAATCTTTTTGCCATCAAGGAACAGTTCATAGGAAGTATCGAACACAGGTATTTTGAGTGTCAGCGAATCGTGGAAATCCCTTGGCAGTATGATCTTTAGGCGATAGGTGGCAAATCCCGTCCCGGTGATCCCCGGTATTGCTTCATCATAGCTGGTCCAGTAAGACGGCACTTTTCCATAATGGTCAGGCATGATGGAATCAAACTTTCCCGGTTCAATAAATTGTTTCCAGTAAAATCCCCATTCACCATCGAGTGCTATATTCTGTTTTTCAGCCTGTTGCGAGCTCAGGTCGAGGACGCCTTTCTCTGCAACAGGAGAAGGAGCGGAAGATGCTGCAACGTTTATGAAAAGTAGTACAAGTAAGTAGAGTTGCTTTATCATTGAGTTATATCCGCGATTTCGATTTAAAGGTAATTAAAAAATGTTCCGATGATTTACTATATTTAAAATCTGTTATCGTTTTAAATTATTTATCAAATTCAGCTGTGTTACATTTCAGCTAAAGCATACAACTATGAAAAGACGCACATTTAAATCCATATCTATTGTTGTTGTCCTCGTACTTGCAATGATTCAATCGGGTCTTGCGGCAAAAGACCCTGAAAAGACGCCCTCGCTGGAGGGAAAAAAAGTCTTGTTCGTCTGGGGAGGATGGAAGGGACACGAGCCTGAAAAGTGCAGGGACATTTTTGTGCCGTGGATGGAGTCTGAGGGTGCTGAGGTGATCGTCTCCGATTCACTGGGTGTTTATACCGACGAGGCGCTTATGTCGTCGCTTGACCTCATAGTGCAGATCTGGACCATGGGCAAGATTCAGAAGGAACAGGAGAAAGGCTTGCTGGATGCGGTTTCCTCCGGGGTCGGTATTGCAGGGTGGCACGGAGGACTGGGTGATGCATTCAGGAACAACACCAAATACCAGTTCATGGTGGGCGGACAATGGGTGGCCCATCCCGGGGGGGTGATTGATTACCGGGTGAATGTAATTGACCGGGAAGATTACGTAACCAGCGGGCTGAATGATTTCGACATGCACTCCGAGCAGTATTACATGCATGTGGACCCGAATGTGAATGTGCTTGTCACCACTACTTTTAGCGGGGAACATGCTGCATGGATCGACGGGGCGGTCATGCCGGTGGTGTGGAAAAAGACCTATGGGAAGGGCCGGGTATTCTACAATTCCCTCGGTCACGTAGCAGCAGATTTTGATGTGTATGAGGCGCTGGAACTTATGAAGCGGGGCATACGCTGGGCATCAGATAGTAAGTATACAGGTAAGGAGGAGTGGCTGCAGCCGGTATACTGATGCCGGGCATTATTTCAGGAACCTTCGATTGACATTCTCTCCCCGATTTACTACCTTGCAGGGTAGAGACGATGTATATTAACAGATGCATATTACCTAACTAAAAGCTACTACTATGAATAATTTTGCATTTATTGGTGCGCTGTTTTCGGTTTTTTTTATGATTTCCTGCAATGAGCAAGTGGACACGGAATCTGAGAAGAAGGCCATTATTGATGTGATCAATGCGGAGACACAGGCCTACATGGATTTCGATTTTGAAGAAGTAATCAGCTACTATGTGCACGACAGTTTAAATTTTCGTCTGACTACCGGGGCAGATGACCATGTTTTCCTGGAAGGATGGGAGGAGGTTGAGGCGTTTTTCCGGGATGAATTGATAGATAGTAATCCGAACACACCCGAAAATACACATATTGCTGTAGAGAAGAACAACTACAGGATTAAAGTATATGAAAATGCTGCGTACGTTATCTGCAGCGAAAAGTGGACCTATACCATGCCTGATGACCAGATCGAGATAAAAAGCCGCCAGGTACGCTTCATGGAGAAAGTGGACGGGGAGTGGAAGATCACATTCCTCTCCTTCATCGGAACCTCCGGTTACGAAGAAGAGGAGATACTGGAAGAGATGGGTGTGGATTTCAATTCTGTGAGCTGAACAATTATTTTATAATCCGCACCTCTTTGGGATCGCTCTGCCACAGTCCATGGTTGGTACAAACAGCCATGGCGGTGAGGTTGAGACTGACTGGTCCGGGTACAATGTAAAAATCCACCTCCGCAAAACCAGGTTGATTGCCCAATACCCCGGGTGTGAAATGCGTTTCTGCAAGGAATGTTTCACGGTTCCAGAGTTGTACATAGCTGATATAATGTTGCGGGTCATCGGGATGCGGATATTCAGTGCCCAGTTTTATCTTGACTTTGAGTTTTTCTCCTTCCCTGGCAGTGTCGTCACAATAAATAACCGGCGTATGGCGGTCGAAATAGTCTTTTCTGACCTCTTTTTCCTCCTTTGAGATGTCTACAGGCTTAAATACTCTTGGCATGGCGGGATACAGTTTTAATTTCAGCCAGTAAAAATAATCAAATGATCCTGAAGAAAGAAATATATATTTTAATATATATATAAATATATAGTAAAATATATATTTCTATTATTTAAATATATTCAGGTGTTGATCTGAAAAATACTCATTGTACATCTTCATCAGCCAGGGATGAGTGGGAATTTTCAGGAAGTTTCAATTGTAAGATGCAGAATAATCTGCCATATTTTTCAGATGGTGTTCTATTATTCTTAAATTGGGTGCGTAAATGATGTATAACCAAAATCCAATGCCGTGAAACGCTTCAAAAACATTTTCCTGATCGCAGCAATTGCACTTTTGTTTTCCTGCAGTGGGGGCAGCGAACTGCAACCGCCGAACATTTTGTTCATCATGTCAGACGATCACGCCTACCAGGCCATCAGTGCCTACAGTGATCACCTGATGGAGACCCCGAACATTGACCGGATCGCCGCCGAGGGAATGCTCTTCCACAACGCTTGTGTAACCAATTCGATCTGTGCACCTTCCCGTGCCGTTATCCTTACAGGCAAACACAGTCATATCAATGGGAAGATTGACAACCGGTTTCCGTTCGACACAACGAACATCACGTTTCCGCAGATTCTCCATGAGAACGGATACCAGACGGCCATGTTCGGTAAATTGCATTTCGGGAACAATCCGAAAGGGTTTGACCAGTTCAGGATACTGCCCGGACAGGGGCATTATTACAACCCGGATTTCATCACAAAGGATGATGGAACCATCAGGCTGGAAGGTTATGTCACCGATATCATTACGGAGATGACGCTGAACTGGCTGAAAAACGAGCGGGAGGAGGGTCAGCCTTTTTTCCTGGCTTACCTGCACAAAGCCCCGCACCGTGAGTGGCTCCCTGCGCAAAGACATTACCAGGAGTATACGAAAAAGACCTTCCCCGAGCCACCCACGTTATTTGACGATTACGAAGGTCGCGGCACTGCTGCAAAAGAGGCGGAAATGAACCTGTTGAAGCACATGAATTGGGCAGGAGACTCCAAGATTAAGCCCGAAGTGATGGACCAGTTGGGGATACCGGAAACTTCCAGCTGGGATAAAAAGGCATATGCCGACAGAATTACGGACAGGATGACACCGGAACAGATGGAATCCTGGAACGAGGTATATGATCCCATCAACGAGGATTTCATAGAGAGGTACGAAGGGATGTCACAGGATGACCTGATGCGCTGGCGGTTCCAGCGGTACATGCAGGATTACCTGGGTTCTATTGCATCTGTCGATGAAGGGGTAGGCCAGGTGCTCGATTACCTGGACGAGAGTGGATTGTCAGACAATACCATTGTGGTGTATACATCCGACCAGGGGTTTTACCTGGGAGAACACGGCTGGTACGACAAGCGGTTCATTTATGATGAATCCTTCAAGACGCCATTATTGATCCGCTGGCCCGGTGTGACTGAGGCGGGGACTGTTTGCGAGGAGATGGTGCAGAATCTAGATTTTGCGCAAACCTTCCTGGAGGCAGCCGGTATAGAAGCACCGGGTGATATGCAGGGCGAAAGCCTGGTGCCGATCCTGGAAGGCAACATGGATGACTGGGACCGCGACGCAGTGTATTATCACTATTACGAATATCCTGCGGTACACATGGTCAAACGCCATTACGGAATCGTCACCATGGAGTATAAGCTGGCGCATTTTTACTACGATGTAGACGAGTGGGAGCTGTATGATCGTAAAAATGATCCGCTGGAGTTGAACAATGTCTATGATGATCCGGCCTATACCGAGGTCCGTGCAATGCTTCACAAGCGACTGGATGAGCTCCGCAAGAAGTACAGGGATTCTGAGGAGCTTGACCAGTTTTACATAGATCAATACAGGGAACGCGGAATCATAGAATAGTGTTGCTATCCAGGATCCCTGGACTGTCACCATAGCTCATCTTGCACAAAGATCAGTGTAAGTTATAATTCTGACAGTGCGAATGCATAAGCCCCTAAGGCGATTGCATCGCTTGCACCGATGCGACTCGTGGCAACTGCAAGCCGCGGAATCGGGTCGTAAGCAATGGTTTGATCCGTGTCCGGGATGGACAGTTCCTTCGAGTAATCCTTATAGAATGCCTCACTGTCTTTTTCAAGGTCAAGATTGAAGACCCGTTGCACCAGCCTGGGTAATTCCGCTGTATTGGAGGGGAAATAATTGCTGGCCAGCTCCTCCATCACTGCGGGCATATAGAGTTCTTTGGCCCCGGTGATGCCGCCACCGATGACTACGATGCCATCGACAAACGTGAGCAGGTTGGCGATGGTGTCTCCAAGTGCTCTTCCGGTTTCATGGTACGCCGCAATGGCGGCATCCCTGTTGCCGGTCTGTTGGTTAGTGGCAATGTCAAAGATATCTTTGGGCATCAGGTCATTCGGGTAATGGATACCGGCCAGGTCGGCATAGACACGCTGTACCGCCCGTGTGCTGACCACATCTTCTGCATTGACCTGGGTATTGTAGCGGTTGCTGAATAACCAGACTTCTGCCGCCGTGGAGTTATCACCGATAAACAGTTCACCATTTCTGACCAGCCCACCGCCAAATCCGGTCCCAAGGGTCAGTCCCACCAGGTTATGGTATCTTTTGGGACTACCTGCAGCTTCAAGTTTCTGGTTGATTTCCGGCAGTATTCCACCGAGTGCCTCACCATAGGCGTACAGGTCGCCGTCGTTGTTGATATAAACGGGCATTTCGAATGCATTCTCCAGGATCGATTTCAGGGGAACGCCACCACGGAATGCAGGAAGGTTGTTAAGGTCGCCGATGATTCCCTTGGGATAGTCGGCAGGTCCGGGAAAGGCAAAACTGATAGCTAGCGGTTTTTGTTGCAGTTTCTCCATAACCTCCCTGAATCCTTCTTTCATCGTCGCGATACATCGGTCCAGGTCATGGGCATTGGCATCTTTCCTGACCGGCTCGGTGACCGGTTTTCCCTTTTGAATGGCGCTGAAGACAAAGTTCGTTCCACCCGCGTCAAGTGTCAGCACAATGCGTTCATCTGTGTAAATATCCATAATCTATACTTTTGCAGGTTTGAGTGCGATGATCAGAATATAAGTAAGACAGGCCGCAGGTACAAGAAATCCTGCCATCAGTCCGAACAGGTCAGCCACCCCTCCGGTCAGTATGGGTACTAAAGCACCACCGAGAATGGCTGTTACCATCAGGCCGGAGATCTCGTTGCTTCTCTCGGGCATGGTATCCACGGTGATGGAGAAGATCAGCGGGAAGATATTTGCAAATCCGAGGCCAATGATAAAAATAAAGATGATGGCGACCAGCTCATTGGGTGCAACATACATTCCAGCGATCCCGAACAGGGAAATGATTGCTGTGATGATGAGGAATTTCTTAGGAGCCAGCCAATTCAGTATCACACCTCCCAGGAAGCGTCCGGTAGTCAAGGATATAAAGAAAAACATTGTTCCC
>CAZPTO010000034.1:0-15388 GCA_964589155.1 uncultured Bacteroidaceae bacterium
AGGTCTGCCCCTGGAGATGGGGCTGACCGAAACGCAGCAGATCCTGGTGATGAACAACCTGCGGAAAAAAGTGGTGCTCCAGGCCGACGGACAAATGAAAAATGGCCGCGACGTGGTCATGGCAGCACTCATGGGAGCAGAAGAGTTTGGATTTGCGACTGCAGCACTGATCGTCCTTGGGTGCGTGATGATGCGTAAATGTCACCTGAACACCTGTCCGGTTGGAGTGGCAACGCAGGATAAAGAACTCAGGAAGCGTTTCAATGGCAGTGCGGATTTTGTAGAAAACTATTTCAGGTTTATTGCCGAAGAGGTCAGGGAGCACCTGGCTGAACTGGGATTCGAGAAGTTTGACGACATTGTCGGAAGAGCTGATCTGCTGATAAGAGATGAAAATATTACGAACTGGAAAAGCAGGAAGCTGGATCTGTCACCATTGATGTTCATGCCAGAAGAAGCAAAAGTAAATCCATTGCGCTGGCAGGAACCACAGGAGCATAAGATCGCGCATATTCTAGACAGGGAGCTCATCGACAAGGCTGCCCCGGCAATCGAAGAGGGAGAACCGGTTACCATCCACCTGCCGATCAAGAATACAGACCGTACCACAGGCGCCATGCTTTCGGGCAGGATTGCAAAAAAGTATGGTAATGAGGGAATGCCTGAAGGCTCCATTAAGTGCAGGTTTGCCGGATCTGCCGGACAAAGTTTCGGTGCATTTCTTGCAAAGGGTGTAGAATTCTATCTCGAAGGGGACACGAATGATTACCTGGGGAAAGGCCTTTCAGGCGGTCGCATCGTCGTAGTGCCTCCATCGGGCGCTACATTTGAAGCACATAAGAACATCATAATCGGCAATACGGTACTCTACGGTGCTACACAGGGCGAGGCCTATATCTCAGGAATGGCCGGCGAACGCTTTGCAGTGCGGAACAGCGGTGCCACGGCGGTCGTGGAAGGCGTGGGCGACCATGGATGTGAATACATGACAGGAGGTCGCGTGGTAGTGCTGGGTGAGATCGGAAGGAACTTTGCAGCAGGGATGAGCGGCGGAATCGCCTATGTACTGAATGAAACAGGAAATGTGGATTATTACTGTAATATGGGTATGGTGGAGCTCTCCCTGCTGGATGAACATTCCGATATCAGGGAACTGACAGCGCTGATCTCGAAGCATTATGAGCATACCGGCAGTAAGCTCGCAGAAAAAATCCTGTCGGAAATGCATCTTTACATCCCGAAATTTCTGAAAGTCATACCATTTGAATATAAGAAAGTGCTCCAGGAGCAGAAGCTTGCGGAATTGAACAAGCGTATATCAGAAGTTGAGAAAGATGTGGAACATGTATCTACTGACTGACAGTATTTCCAGCGAACAGTTATTTTACCAGGAAGCAAACAGAAAACAAGAATATTATGGCTGATCCTAAAGGATTCATGAAGGTGGCAAAGAAGGATGCGGGGAACCGGCCCATTCGTGAACGTATATCAGATTATAGTGAAGTTGAACAGACGCTGAATACCGAAGACAGGGCGTTGCAGGCATCCAGGTGTATGGATTGCGGCATTCCTTTTTGCCAGTGGGGGTGTCCCGTGGATAACCTGATTCCGGAATGGAATGATAAGTTATACAAAGGCGACTGGAAAGCAGCGATCGACCTGCTTCACTCCACAAATAATTTCCCTGAATTCACAGGCAGGATTTGCCCTGCACCTTGCGAACACAGCTGCGTGCTGAATATTGGCGAAGAACCGGTGACAATCAGGGAGAATGAAGTAGCTATTATTGAAAAAGCTTTTGCCGAAGGATACATCAAACCCAAGCCCCCGGAACAGCGTACCGGGAAAACCGTAGCCGTTATCGGCTCAGGTCCTGCAGGAATGGCAGCTGCTGACCTCCTGAATAAAGCAGGTCACACGGTCACCCTCTTCGAAAAAGATGAGAAGCCAGGCGGACTGCTTCGTTATGGTATTCCTGATTTTAAACTGAATAAGTACACCGTCGATCGCAGGATCCACCTGATGGAAGAAGAAGGAGTGGTTGTGAAATGCAATATGATGGCAGGCAGGGACATTTCACCGGAAGAGCTTATCCATTCTTATGATGCAGTATGTCTTACGATCGGCGCAATGAAACCGCGGGATCTTCCTGTTCCCGGAAGAGACCTGGACGGCGTTCACTTTGCGATGGAATTCCTTACCCAGCAAAACAGGGTCGTGGATGGTATGACCATACCATACGACGAACATATCAGTGCTGAAGGACGGCATGTCCTGGTGATCGGAGGCGGGGATACGGGGTCTGACTGTGTCGGAACCTCCATACGTCAGAAAGCAAAGAGCGTCACGCAAATTGAGATTCTGCCCAAACCTCCGGAGAAGCGAACCCCGGACAACCCATGGCCCTACTACGGAAAGATCCTGAAAACCTCCACCTCGCATGAAGAGGGATGCGAACGTCGATGGAATATTTCAACTGTACGGTTCAACGGGTTCCAGGAAAGAGTGGTCTCTGCAGACATTGAACAGGTTAAATGGGAACTTGAAAACGGGCACCACACCATGAAACCAGTACCCGGGACAAAAGAAACCATCGAGGCCGATCTTGTATTATTATCTATGGGATTTGTGCACCCGGTACTGGAAGGGCTGGTTACAGACCTGGGACTCGATCTTTCGGAAAGGAATAATATCAGGGTCAGTAAAAATCACCAGACGAATATTGAGAACGTGTTTGCAGCAGGTGATTCGATCACGGGCGCCAGCCTTGTAGTGAATGCCATTGCCAGTGGCAGAAGGGTTGCCAGGAGCGTGAACAGCTACCTGGTGGAGACAGAGTAAGCATCCTGTGATATTAGCTTAGAAGAGTTCCATTTTAAACGCTTCTCCTTCAGCAAGCGAAATGTTGTCATTAAATCCTATTTGCAAGGACCCGTTGTGGTATCTTACATCAACGTCATGCGATGGCAGGAATTCACGAAATACGAAAAATGATCTTCCTGCCAGTACCAGTTTTTCCAGCTCAAGTGAACCGTGCAGGCAGGTGAGGCTGATCTCTGCCCGGGAGACTTCCAGGGTCCCCCACCCCGATCCGGCCGACCAGAAAAACCGCATCGGCAACACATCCTCTGCCGGTGAAAACCGCATTTCCCCGCTTGTCCCGTCGTATTGGTAACCAGCCATGGCCTGGTATACTCCCCAACTTGCCATGGCCCTGGCAGAATACCGTCCTGATTCGATCTCAGCATACGGATTCCTGTTGGAACCTGCATACCTGGAGCGCACTCCCTCTGTAATCGTCAATCCTTCCTCTAAAAGACCTGCAAAGATCAGTGAAGTGGCCACCTGGTACTCGATACCGGACCACACCTCACCCGCATATGGAAAAGCATTGTCCGGCTTGCTTCCGACTGGCCAGGTGCAGGCCACAAGTCCTGGTTCATCATTGGCTGCAAAGCCCCGCTGAACATGCGGTACATCCCTCACATGCTCCCGGTAGTTGGATTGAAACACCGAAGACAGGGCTGTCTGGGTTACCGTTGTATCCATGATATATCCCAGTCCTGACACAAAAGCCAGGTACTGCCCGAGCAATTGATCGGAAAGACAACCATCGCCTACCTGGTATTTCGGGATTTCTTCCCCGCTCCCAGGTTGGGATTTCATCTTACTTTCCTGGATGGACACTCCATCGATCACTTCCACCTGTTGTTCGAAATATGCGCCGTTCCACAGCAGTTCCTTGTAACGTTCTTTGCCTTTCTGATAAAGCTGCTCATATTCAATAGATTTTTGCGGTTCATTCATGACAACTGCCATTTCTGAACATGCTTTCAGAGCACCCAGGTAGAGGGATCCGGTCAACATGTTAGGCCCAAATAAACTGATGCCATAGGTAGTCAGCTGACCGCCGCGCATTACGCCTTCTTTGTTTGGATCCCACGGGACCTGGAAACTGCTCATCCAAGGGTGGGTGTCGTGTAACTCACCGACACCCTTCCATGCAAATTCCAGTGTCTTCTTTACATTAGGCCAGACCAATCCCAACCACTGATCGTTGCCTGACATTTTCCACTCCCGGTAGACCCGCATGATATTCCCCATTTGACCGTCGGCGACGGCATGCGTCGAGCAATGCTCAGAAAGCGGAAACACGGTCCTGGCACATTGGTACCCGTTTTCGTAGGTGGAATGTTTAAAGCCAGTTTCCCTGATATCCCGCTCCAGTGAAGGAAAAAGCACTGCCATGGTTTGGGAATAGTTCCAGACATCCGTACCATTACCAGGGCCCCTGCCGAAATCATCCCCCAATCCATCATAACCCTGTATGTGACCTGATTCGCTCTGCACCAGGAGATTGGTTTTCAGGGTTGCCATATTGGAGATGGCTGCATCCAGGACAGCTTGAGGAACAGAGGAAGTGATCATTGCCTCACTGAAACGAAACGTCCTATCCTTCAGATCTGCCAGTCCTGTTGTAAGCTCGTCTGTTACCTCGTTGATATCTTTGTACAATGTAGTGTAATAGTTCCTGGTAAGCGTTCCTGATGACGGGTCATTGCCTGCGATCATGTTTTCTTCAAGCATACGGTACGGGACATGCCAGGCAAACAGGAACGGCAGGGTAATGGATTCCCCCGGTGCAAGTTCTCCTGAAATAAACATGGCAGCTGCAGTACTGGAGCCACCCCGAACGCTAGTATCTGCGCGTTGAATTTTTCCATCCACAGAAAAGTCATCCCAGAACGCACTGGCACCCTCCCACCGGTTGTAAATGGCCGGTGGGATTGCAAGTTTGCTTTCTCCCGGGAACAGTACACGAAAATTTCCGGCACCGGGTTGAAGCGAATCAGCCTCCGGACTGCTGAATGTAAATCCTTTCCACTGTCCGGAAATGTATGGTGTTATTGAACAATCTTCAGCCATTTTCTTATCTGCCGATGTGGTCCTCCTCATTGGATTTTCCATGGCAAATGCCAATGAAAACACAACCGCCTCCTCCCCTGAATTGGCCAGTTTCCATTCCACTACCGCAACAGGAAGGCTACTGTGTTTTGTATCACCGGGTATGAACGGACTCCAGGCCGACTGGGACACCTCTAGCGGCACAGCGTCATCCATCAGGTCAACATGTACCATGGGGTAGGCATTGTGGAAGGTTGCCTCCCTGAACCGTGGCAAACCGCCCGAACGTTGCCGGGGTATGCCGAATGGACCTGGATACTCATTCAGGAATTCCCTTTCCAGCACCCGGACTACCGGATCCTGGCTCATCGACTTCGCATAGAGCGAGAAAAAAGTCATGTTGGGTGGATACACATTCATGGCGGGTTTGTTGAATATCTCGAAATCCTGTATGGCACCATACCCATTAAGCAGGATGTTCCCGGTCCCGATCCCTCCCAGCGGACATCCAATGTACCGCAATTGATCACCGGTATAGGTAATATCAATATGATAATCTTCCTGCTTCAGGCAGGATACAGCGCCCAGGGCTGCAATGATTATGATAACCAGTTTTTTCATGAATACATTTAAAATGTGTATCTGGCCCGGGTGCATATACGACCATGTGCATACAAATCTGCCTAAAATCATCCTTATTCGCAACCCAATCGAAATAAATAATCAGGGCTGGCTCTCCTTCTATGTAAGGCAGTTGAGCTGGTAGATTAGAAAAGGCACCATCAACCGTTTCAATGGTGCTGGTATATATCATTTCTCCATGCCGGGTGTAAATGAGCCCGGGTGCAAACGAGATTGACCAAATAAAAATCCATTATATTTGCCGGATGGAATGCAGAATCGGTTGCGGAGCATGTTGTATTGCGCCATCTATCAGCACACCCATCCCGGGAATGCCTAATGGGAAGCCTGCGGGAGTTCGATGCATTCATCTCACCGAAACCTATACGTGTAACATTTATGATCACCCCGACCGTCCCG
Organism: uncultured Bacteroidaceae bacterium; assembly: GCA_964589155.1. Lineage (GTDB taxonomy): Bacteria > Bacteroidota > Bacteroidia > Bacteroidales > M55B112. The sequence goes on from CAZPTO010000034.1 coordinate 5,947, forward strand.
AGGTCTGTGACCTGTTTAAGGCCGATCCTGCCGTATGCGGCGAAAACCGGGAAGAAGCGATCACGTTGCTGTCCATGCTGGAGGCTTGAATGCTCGTTCAATATGGGTGTTGCACCAACGCATTCAGCAACTGGGTGTAAATCAGATTTCAGGTAACGTTCTCAACGGATAATCCCCATTGGACGCATCAAAAAGAGCTGGAATATTCCCCTTCGACACATAACGTCATGCTGAACATTTAATTCCCGGCGACGTTTTAAGTTATATAAGCATTTATCAGTGTCATTCCAGCCATTATGAAAGATAAAAAGCACTTATATACCAACCAATTAATCCATGAATCCAGTCCGTACCTGTTACAGCACGCGCACAATCCTGTGAACTGGTATCCATGGGGTGAAGCGGCGCTTACAAAAGCCCGGGAAGAACAGAAGCTTCTACTGATCAGCATCGGATATTCTGCCTGTCACTGGTGCCATGTAATGGAACATGAAAGCTTTGAAAACAAAAAGATCGCTGACTTCATGAACAAACATTACGTAGCCATTAAAGTAGACCGCGAGGAACGTCCTGATGTGGACCAGGTGTATATGAATGCGGTGCAGCTCTTATCCGGTCAGGGCGGGTGGCCGCTGAACTGCATTGCACTTCCTGATGGAAGACCCATCTATGCAGGAACTTATTTTCCTCCTGCACAGTGGCTTGATATGCTGGAACAGGTACTTGAATTCACTAAAAACAATCCTGAAAAAACAGAAGAACAAGCCAGGCAACTGACCCATGGGATCAGGTCGCAGGAAAAACTATACACTGCAGAAGAAAGCAATGCCTATTCTATGCGGGACCTGGAGGAGATTTTTTTACGATGGAAACCTCAACTTGATGCAGAAAATGGTGGCAGCAAGGGTGCTCCCAAATTCCCGCTTCCTTCCGGTTACAGGTTTCTCCTGTTCTACCAGTTACTCAGTGGTAAGCAGGAGGCAAAGGACGCAGTGCTGCTGACTTTACACAAAATGGCAGCCGGGGGGATTTATGACCATATCGGTGGCGGGTTTGCGCGTTATTCCGTAGATGCTTACTGGAAAGTACCGCATTTTGAAAAAATGCTCTACGACAATGCACAGCTCGTCAGTCTGTATGCCGAAGCATACCGTGCAACCAGGAAGCCTGAATTTAAAAAAGTGTGTACCGAGACCCTGGCATTTATCCGGCGTGAAATGACATCTTCCGAAGGTGGATTCTACAGTGCACTGGATGCTGACAGTGAGGGCGTGGAAGGGAAATTCTACACATGGAGGTTTGATGCATTTTTGCAGGCACTCCAGGAACCTCATTCCCAAGAAGAAAACCTTGCCCCGGATCAAGATCACATCCGGCCTGAAGAAGCTTCCATAGTTGCCGATTACTACAGTGTACATTCCGGAGGAAACTGGGAGGACGATTCCAATATACTGCATACCGGAAAGAACAAAAAGGCATTCTGCGCCAAACATGAACTTCCTGAAGAAATGCTGGATGGTTTACTGGAAAGCGCACGAAAAAAGTTATTTACAGTAAGAAACAGAAGGATCAGGCCTGAACGGGATGAAAAAATTCTCACCTCCTGGAATGCATTAATGACGACGGGGTATATCAATGCATACAGGTCTTTCAACCAGCAAGTCTACCTGGAGGCTGCAGTTGATAATCTTTCGTTTATTCGCACCCATATGATCCAGGATGATCATCGCCTTTTCAGGAATTATAAAGATGGGAAAACTTCGATCAACGGGTTCCTGGATGACTATGCTTTTACAATTTCTGCGATGATTGCCACCTACCAGGCTACCTTTGAAGAAGATTGGCTGGAGGAGGCCAGGAACCTGGCAGAATATGTAATGAAGCATTTCAATGATCCCGCCAGCGGCATGCTGTTTTACACCTCCGATCTTGACCCCGGACTTGTCGCCAGAAAAATGGAGGTTCCCGACAACGTGATCCCTTCTGCCAGCTCGGAGATGGCAAAGAACCTGTTTTTGCTCGGCAAATATTTTGACCGGGAAGAGTATATCCAGCACTCAAAACAGATGTTGGACAATGTAAGAGATCATGCCCTGCAGGGCGGTGCTTACTATTCCAACTGGGACAACCTGATGGCCTGGTTTGCAAAAGAAATTTACGAAGTAGTGATCATCGGAAGCAACGCAGAAAAAATCCGCAGGGAGTTGAGTATGGAATATTTGCCTGATGTGTTGCTTGCAGGCGGAAAAAATACAGGCAGTTTGCCATTGCTGCAACATAAGCATGTTCCTGGACAGACCACCATTTATGTATGTGTCAATAAAACCTGTCAGCGCCCAACCACGGAAATCAGCGAAGCACTCAGCCAGATCAGGACAATGCGAACAGAACAGTGAGATGTGATCTGCTCAATAAGGTGTGACTGGCTCAGTGCGATGCGGTCAGTTTAGTGCGATGCGGTCAGTTTAGTGCGATGCGGTCAGTTTAGTGCGATGCGGTGAGTTTAGTGCGATACACCCTGATCAGCCACCTGTTTCCAGCCGTCGGAGCAAGATTGCCTTCAGCTCTTCCTTGATCTGCTCCATGTCTTGTTTTTGTTGTAGTTCTTTCTCCATGGAGGTGACTCCTTTTTCCTGGAAACCGCAGGGATTGATATAGGTGAAGTAATCGAGGTTTGTATTGACATTAAACGCAAAACCATGCATAGTGACATAGCGGCTGGAACGCACCCCGATGGCGCAGATCTTCCTGGCTTTTCGTGGATGCCCTTCATCCAGCCAGACACCTGTTGCAGTTTCAGAATGCGTCGCTGCAATGCCATGATTCGCACATAATTCAATGATGGAGTCCTCCAGGAATTTGATATAGCTTTTTAATCCCATTTGATTGGATTCCAGGTCGATGATCGGATAGCCTACGATCTGACCCGGGCCGTGATAGGTGATGTCTCCTCCCCTGTTGATCTTGTAGTAGGTTGCGTTGATCTCTTTTAAAAAATCGGCATGAATCAACATGTTGGTTTCGTCCCCGCTTTTGCCAAGCGTATAAACGTGGGGATGTTCGACAAATAAAAGATACTGGCCGGGCGGATCCCCTTGCGCACCATCGCGTTTAAAATCCATCCATTTACCGAACAATTCTTCCTGGTAGTCCCAGGTCTCCTTGTAATCTTTTGCGCCCAGGTCCTGGTATAATATTTTTGACATGTATTATTTATAAAATAATTATTGAGCTGATAACTGTCTGTTAATCTGATGATTTAAAAATATTAATTACGTAATTCTACTGTTTCCTCAATTGCTGTTCCGCATGATAGGATGAACGTACCAGCGGGCTGCTTTCAACATGTCTGAAGCCCTTTTGAAGCGCTATTGTTTTGTATTCTGCAAATTTTTCAGGTGCCACATACTCTTCGACTGGCAAATGGTCGAGCGTAGGCTGGAGGTACTGACCAATGGTCATTATCTCACACTTAACGCGGAGCAGGTCGTCCATGGTCTCCAGTATCTCTGCCTCTGTCTCCCCAAGCCCGAGCATGATGCCTGATTTGGAAATCAGTCCCGATTCACTGATTTGACCAATCACATCCAGGCTGGTCTCATATTTTGCGCGGGTTCTGATCTGCGGCGTGAGTCTTCTGACTGTCTCCAGGTTATGGGAGATCACCTCTGGTTTTGCTTCAAGCACCTGGCTGATCAGCTCCGGCCTTCCATCCATATCCGGGATCAGGGTCTCCATGGTCAGTTCCGGAAGTTCAGTTTTCAGCACCCGGATGGTCTTTGCCCAGAACCCAGCCCCTTTGTCATCCAGGTCGTCCCGGTCCACAGAAGTGATCACTGCATGTTTGATATTCATCTTTCGAATGGAACTGACCAACCTTTGTGGTTCATCCGGATCAGGGGGCAACGGTCTGCCGGTATGAACAGCACAAAACATACAGGAACGGGTACAGGTGTCGCCCAGGATCATAAAAGTAGCTGTTCCCTCTGCCCAGCACTCACCGATATTCGGGCAATTCCCACTGGTGCAGATCGTATGGAGTTTATTTCTCTCCACCACCTCTTTCACCTGCATGTATTGTTTCCCTCCCGGCATCTGCATGCGCATCCAGTGCGGAAGTCGCTTTCTTCCCTTCAGATCATTACCCATCTGTTTTCAGTATTGATTTGATGTAGCACATCTAATAACGTCTTTTGTGAAAGGCATCACTGTCAGCGGATAGTTACTGCAGATCTCAGCCTTCTGCCCTGACCCTGGCCACTTCTTCGAGTGTAATATCTGCCTCAGCAGATCCGAACCTTTTTCGGACGTAATTCAGGACGTCGACGACCTGTTGGTTGCTTAAATAGGGCAGCGGAGCCATGACGGTACTGAATATTTCTCCGTTCACTTCAATCTCCTCGTCCATGCCGTGCAGTACGATACTGATCAGTGTTTCATTGTCACCATTAACCCATTCCGTATCCTTCAGGGTAGGATACATTCCCGGAACACCATTACCATCAGCCTGGTGACAGGCCAGGCAATGCTGCTTATAGAGAGGTTCACCGGGATGTTTCGAAAGGTCATCCGCGGCCTGCAAAGCAGGTCTTTCTATAGGAACAGTTCCGGTTGTGGTGTTTTTTGCTTTACCACTGCCCCCTCCGCAGGAGCAAAGCAGCAAAATTGTAATTGTAAGCAGTATTGAATTCCTCATCCTGTAATAATTTTAAGTTCCAACTATTCATGCATTCACAAGCAAATGTGTGAAGCTGCAGATCTTTTCAGGAACATAAAATTACAGATAATCTTCCATATCCTCTAACCGGAATAAAAAATTCTCCAGATGCGACCCTGTCGTGAGTCATTTACATAAAGAGCACCATCCGGTCCAATGGCCAGTCCGCAAGGGCGATACACAGCATCGCCAGGATTTTCAACCACCTCCTGCTGTGAAAATCCTTCTGCAAAAACTTCCCAATCACCAGAAGGCAATGCTCCGTCGAAGGGCACAAATACGACATTATAGCCTTTTTGAGGCTCAGGTGCACGGTTCCAGGAACCATGAAATGCAACGAATGCACCATTCCTGTATTTTTCAGGGAATTGTTCAGCATGATAAAAAAGCAGGTCATTGGGTGCCATGTGACCAGGAAATGCCAGGATGGGATCCGCAGTAGCCGCACATCTTCCTACCGTGTTCCTGTCGCCTCCATATTCGGGCGCAAGCACCTTTTTGTCCTGCAGCTGGTCATAATAGCAATACGGCCAGCCGAAATCGGCACCATCTTCCAGCATCAGGAATTCTTCAGCCGGCAGTTCGGCTCCCGCTTCTTCGTCGTATAACTCAGGGAAGAACTGGTGCAGCTGATCCCTGCCATGCTGTATCGCATACAGCTTCCCTGTTTTGTCATTCCATTTCAGTGCAACTGCATGGCGTATCCCGGTTGAATAACGGTATCCATCTTCTGCCTGGGTCTGTCCTGGTTCATCTGCACTGAATCTCCACACCCCGCCTGCATACTCGAGGATCGGGCAGGGATCCATTCCCGGTGAGCCCTTGGTTCGCATTTCCTCCATACATGCATTCGCAGGTGCTCCAATGTTCACATACATGTTGCCCTCCCCGTCGAATTCAAATGGTTTGGCAGCGTGCTGACGCTGGTCGATCAGACCTCCTGCAATGATCTCGTAGTTTTCCTCAGGCAGGAGGTCATTATAATCAGAAAATGGGTATCGGACCACCATCGAATCAACGCCATAATAGAGGTAGCCATTATGCAATTCAATGCCTGTACCTGATACGGAACCGAAATACCGGATCACATCCGCTCTGCCATCTCCGGTTGTATCCCGCAACGCGACAGCACCCTTCCCATCCTGCAGCCTGCGCAGTGAAAGGTAAATATCACCATTTTCCTTGATGGTCATGTGTCTGCCCCTACCGAGGTTGTCGGCCACTACCACGGCTGAAAATCCTTCCGGCAGGCTAATTCCTCCATTTTCAGGATCCGGTTCAATATGTTTACCGGATTGGTTACATCCGGTGAAAAGAGCTGTCAGGATCAATGAAATAATAATTATTCTCATGTTTTTTGGTTGTTGGTTTGTAGATATAACAAAAGTTTGTTATTGTGGTTTAGAAAAACAGGAATCTTTTCAGCCATAAATTTGTTACAATAGCAGAATATACATTCAAAGCAATCCAATATGATCGAAACATTCATTGTCCAGCCAGGCCATTTCATTGATTTACATCAGAGACCCACTGATTACGTTGAACCTGATCTCAAGAAAAAATACGGTAAAAAAAGAATGAAAAAAAATCGCGATGCGATTGCACAACTCCAGGATCAATTCTATGCACATGACCGTTATTCAATGCTGTTGGTTTTCCAGGCCCTGGATGCTGCCGGGAAAGACAGTACGGTGAAACATGTGCTTCAAAAGGTGAGACCACAGGGGATCAGGTTCAGGGATTTCATGCCACCCTCCGAGGAAGAATTGCAACAAGACTATCTCTGGCGTGTTCACAAATACGCTCCCAGGCGGGGGATCATCAATATTTTTCACCGGTCTTATTATGAGGACGTCACTGCAAGCAGGGTACACCCTGAATTCATCCTGAAGCAACAACTTCCAAATATACACGAAACAGCTGATATCAAAGACCGTTTATGGAATGAACGCTATCGCCAGATCAATGATTTCGAAACAATGCTGACAGAAAACGGGACGATCATACTTAAGTTCTTTCTTCATGTTTCCCTGGAACAACAAAGCAGGCGATTTTTAAAGCGAATGCGGCGCGAAGACAAACACTGGAAATTTTCGGAAAAGGATATTGAAGAGCAACAATTCAGGGAAGAGTACCTTAATGTATATGAAAAAGCGATCAATCACACCTCCACAGACCTGGCTCCGTGGTACATTATTCCGGCAGACAGGAAATGGTACATGCGCTACCTGGTCAGTGAAATTATTTTACAACGGATGAAAAGCCTGGATCTTGCGTATCCCGGTCTTTCCCTGAGCAGCAACCAGGATATTGAAGCGATCAGGGAAACACTGAAGAGAAAAATAGATCGGGACAAGTGATATCTTTGTAGCAGAAACAGACAACATTTAAATTTTGCCTTCAAAATGAGTAAAACCTCCCTGTTGCTGAATTTAGCCAAGAGAGTACAGGCCCTGGCTGAAACAGGTCAGCACTTTTCAGAATCAGATTTTGACATGGATCGCTACACGGAATTGGAGCAGATCGCCATAGAAATGATTTCCCTGGTCACAAAGAATGACATATCGCTGGTCTCGAGCAGTATCCAGGAAAAGAATGGGTACAGAACCCCCAAGGTGGATATTCGTGCTGTGATTTTCAACCAGGAGAAAGAGATCCTGATGGTGAAGGAGCAGGTGGATGGACGATGGTCGCTCCCTGGCGGATGGGCCGACGTAGGTTACACCCCTGCGGAGATTGCAGTAAAGGAGACACAGGAGGAAGCAGGGATGAAAGTAGCTCCTGTGAGGCTGCTGGCCATCTTTGATAAGAAGTGCCATGACCATCCACCGGATGTGCATTATGCCTACAAGATATTCATTGAATGCAGGATCCTGGATGCAACCCTTCAAACCGGCTATGAAACCACAGATGCAGGATTCTTCAGTTATGAAGATCTTCCCCCCCTCTCCACGCCCAGAAATACGATGGAACAGATCGAGATCATGTTCCGCTTTAAAGACAACCAATTGCACTGGCCCCACATCGATCTTGGGTGTTGACTATTACCTCTTCTGTTATTCTTTTCACAAAAAGATTTTGCACCTCCCCTTTTTAGCAGTATTTTTGCATGAAAGCGGCATCTATGAGAACTGAAAAAGATTTCCTTGGAGAAGTGAAGATACCAGCCACTGCTCTGTTTGGTATACATGCTGCAAGAGCAGCAGATAATTTTCCGGACAAGGATCAATTTCATATTGAATGGTACGAAGCTACCGGGAAAGTGAAACAAGCATGCTATGCAACTGTGCTGAAGTTCAGGGATGCCATTGAAAAGGAGCATCCGGACCTGATGCAGCAGTTATCTATTCCTGGAGCTAGAGCACTGGAGGGATTGATCGCTGCCGCCAAGGAAGTGTGTATCGGAGAACATTTCAGCCATTTTATCGTTCCCGCAGTGCAGGGAGGAGCAGGCACCAGTATCAATATGAATATCAACGAGATTGTAACGAATCGTGCACTTCAGCTACTTGGAAAAGAGCCTGGTGACTATTCAGTTATTGATCCTATTGAAGCAGCCAACATCTACCAGTCGACCAATGATGTGATTCCCACGGCCCTCACCATCGCAATCATGGAGTTGCTGAAAAAACTGGAGGCAGCAATAAATGCAACACGGCTGCAGACTGAAAACCTTGAAGGCAAATACAGGAGCACCTTACGGCTGTGCTTTACCCAGCTCCAGGAGGCGGTACCTGGAACATACGGTCAATTATTCAGCAATTACAGCGATGCCCTTTCACGTGATTGGTGGCGGGTATCCAAGGCATCTGAGCGTATCAAGCAGGTCAACATAGGAGGTGGTGCCGCAGGAACAGGGGTTTCCATTCCACGGTATTATATCATGGAAGTGTGCAACCAGCTGAGACATAATACTGGCCTGCCCCTGTCACAGGCTGAAAACCTGGCAGACAGCACATCCAACCTGGATTCGCTGGTCGAAGTACATGCAATCCTCAAGGCACATGCCGTGAATCTTGAAAAAGTCGCATCCGATCTGCGTTTACTGGCCTCTGGGATCAGGGGTGATAAAGAAGTGCTGCTGCCAGAAAAGCAAGCTGGAAGTTCAATCATGCCAGGCAAAGTGAACCCGGTGGTACCGGAATTTGTGGTCTCTGCAACGCACCATGTATATGCAAATGACCAGCTCATCACGAGCCTTGCAGGACAGGGGCAACTCGATTTGAATGCATACCTGCCATCTATTGGACATGCAATGATCAGCAGTCTGAAATTGTTGATCTCCATCAACCACACCTTAAGCAAGAATTTGTTACAAGGCCTTGAGATCGATGAAGCCCTTTCTGCTGCCAGGTTATTCAGGAGTCCTGCCGTCACAACTGCCCTTTCGCCGCTCTTAGGATACAACAGGGCCAGTGAACTTGCTCACGTAATGAAGGAGGAAAAAACAGATATTTTTGCAGCCAATGAAAAACTGTCTGTGTTGCCTGCTGACCGCCTAAAAAAAATCATGCAACCTGAGTACCTGCTGAAAAAAGGTTTTACAATAAAAGATATCAGGGACCTAAATGAAGATGAATGAGAAGAGCAACTTAATGAAGGGAAAAAAAGCAAAATGAAACCTTCATCATTGAGCATATTAATTTGGCTTCGCCGAGCTAAAGGTTCAAAGGAAGCAAGCACAAAAGGGCATGAACCGAAATCGCCCTGGCGATGAGCTCAGCG
>CAZPTO010000035.1:0-956 GCA_964589155.1 uncultured Bacteroidaceae bacterium
ATGTTCCTGAATAATTCTTTCTGTGCAGAGGTGAAATTCTCGCTGTTGGATTCTTCAATAATATTGATACCTCCTGAAGCTACCACATTCACTTTAAAATTTGTGACGGTAAAATCCACTTCAAACAAAAAATCATCAGCAATGGCTTCTACTTTTTGCAGCCTTGTCAGGTCACCGAGTGTCAAAAATCCTGTTCCCTTTGGTATACCCTTTACCTGGGCAGTCGGGTCGGGGAGGTTCAGTACACGGAAGTTCATTTCTCCCATGAAGCTCTGTTTTCCTTCCACATTTGCGTATACACTGACCTTGCTGGTGGTTTCCCTGGGACCGGGTTGTACGATATAGTTACCGGCAGACACTTTGCGGATCTTTCCGGCAGATATCCTGGGACTCACAGCGCTTTCAGGAACGCCTGATGCAGAAACAGACACGGGGTTGTCAACACCCCTGTAAAATACGTTCATTTTAGTGGGTGAGATCACCGCATTGGCTTCGGTGACCCTGTAGGTGGCATCGAATTCCCGTTCGATGATCTGCCCGTCGTTTTCGAGCCTCAGTACACCACCCCAACTTCTTTCACCTGCAGTATTGGAGGTAGAAGTATAGATGCCTTTTCCGCCTTCCACATCGAGGGTTTGTCCATTTTCCAGGACCACCTCAGGTGTTTTCGTTGAATCGTAGGCTGCGAGGAAGACAGATGCCCTGTATTGCTGTCCTTTGAACACCACGTTCGAGTTCGGGAGCACTACTGCTTCCAGCACGTTTACCTTAAAGTCTTTTGCACCCACCTGCTCCAGGAGGTAGCTCACCATGTCTGATTCAACGTTCCTGACGTCTGCCTGTAATTTTGACAGAATAGTGATCACAGAAGCAAGCGGCAGGTGTTCAAAATTATGTTCAGCCCAGGGCACATCAGGGTCGCCGACTTTTTCGGCGGGATGCGGATCAGTGGCAAG
>CAZPTO010000035.1:966-15381 GCA_964589155.1 uncultured Bacteroidaceae bacterium
TTCAGGATGTTCGGGAGACTTCGAAGGGGCCCCTGATCATTCTTTCCCGGAAAGAGTCCATTCTTTCTTCCAGCTCATGTCCTTTGCCTTTTACGATCATAACTTGGGCAGGGGTATCGGTATCGTCTTTTTTCTTCACTTCATCCAGTTCCACTTCTCCGTCAATAATTGCTTCCGGGTCATTGATCTCTACGATCTGCACCTTGCATTCATTGATAAAGGAGAAAAGATCTTCCGACATTTGCTTGACCGAATCCGCTTTTGCTTTCCATTCTCCTGCTTTTGCCTGGTTCTGTGCGTACTCAAAGTCAATTTTTCCATATAGCCCCTCGTTCTTTGAAGCGTAATTGTGGGTGGTTTCATTCAGACCATGATCCACGATAACAAATGCATCGAGAACGTCTTTGGATACATTCAGTGCCAGCATGGCTGTCAGCACCAAATACATCATGCCGATCATTTTCTGTCTCGGGGTTTCCTTACCGTGTGCCATACGAAATGGATTAAGTCAATTAAGTATTACTTCTTACGAATGCTCATTGCTGAGAGCATAGAACCGTAAATATTATTCAATTCTGAAAGGCTCTCGCTCAGCTTGGTGATTTCGTCCTTATACTTCTGTGTTTCATCCACGGAAGTTTTCAGGCTGCTGACCATTTCGTTGAGTCCTTTGTACACATCGGAGGTCCCTTTGAGATGTTCCTTGCTTCCATCTACCTGTGACTTGTAAGTATTGTTTAATTCTCCAAGGCTGCTACTGAGTTGTTCCAGTTGTCCCTGGAATTTCTTCTGACTTTCTGATATCTGGGTATGCTCCTGTTTCACTTCACCTGACATGGCTTCGTAGGCTGCGGTCAGGCTGGCACTGGATGCAGCGAATCTTTCTGCGATTTCTTTTCCCTTTTCATCGATGAGCTGGGAAGTTCTCTGATACGAAGAGGCAAGCGTTTCGACCTGCTGGTTAAGCTGACCAGTGTTGGTCCCATATGCAGTTGCTACCTGGTCCATATTGGTTGCAGCGCTGCCCATTTTGTTAAAATACTCTTTGGTAGCCAGTGATGCTGCTGTAATGTCAGCAATGGATTCAGAGGTGGATGAGATGGCTGTAATACTTTTCCCAAGGTTTTTAACATCTGCCTCGCTGATCTGTGATTCTTTGATCAGGTCGTCAAATTTCTGCAGACCCACATTTCTGCCGGACAGCGCTTCTTCTTTGAGCTCATCGATCTCGTCCGGATCCGACATACCGGCAAGTTCCGGATACACCAGGGTCCAGTCAAGTTCTTCATGCAATGGTTCAAATGCTGAGAAGAAGAAGATGATTGCCTCAATCAGCAGTCCACTGGTAAGTGCGATACTTGCTCCTGGCCAGTGCTGGATCTTAAAAAGGGCACCGATAATCACGATCGATGCTCCGAAACCATAAAGCTTAGCTGTGAAAGATTTCCATCCTGAACTTTGGACTATTTCTGTGATTCCCATGATAATTGATAATTAATTTGTACCTAAATATGATCGCACACAACGGAATCCGATGTAGGATTTGGCCGTGTCCTGGTATTCGTAATCACGCACACTCACCTGTAAATAGCGGGCAACATCTTTCCATGAACCACCACGGATCACTTTTCGCTTCATAGCCGGAGGGTCATTTGGTTTTGCGTTGTATTTGAAATCAGGATTCAATGTAGCTGAAAACACATACGATGAAGGATCATAGGCGCTGATGGTCCATTCCGCCACGTTACCGGCCATATCATAGAGTCCGTATTCATTGGCTGCGAATGTGGCCACCCTTTCTGTCGCAAGTGCTCCATCATCTACGTAGTTACCGCGCAGCGGCTTGAAGTTGGCAACGAAGCACCCGAGTTTGTTGCGGAGATACACACCTCCCCATGGATACATACTGTGGTCCAGGTTCCCCCTTGCAGCAAATTCCCATTCAGCCTCTATAGGCAACCTGTAATCCTGCACCAGGGGCAATCCTGATTTGGCAAGTGCGTCATTCAGGTAGCTGGTCCTCCAGTTACAGAAAGCATTTGCCTGTTTCCAGTTGACTCCCACCACGGGGTAATTATCGTAGGAGGGATGCCAGAAATACATAGTGGCCATCGGTTCATTATAGCTGTAAGTGAAATCTGCGATCCAGCAAAGGGTATCGGGATATACCATCACCCAATCCTTGTGTACGAATGAGCCTCTTCCGTCGAGCGGTTCCCTGGTTCCGTCGGGCCTGATTACTTCTGCACCCTCCTCTCCATAGGTTACATTTGGCTTATCATCACCTGTGTTGTAATCCAGCCGCATCCTGTTGCTTGATTTGGCAGCCTGCTGAAGATCCACCCAATAGTAGTTATAGATGAGATTTTCAATCTTCAGTTCCCTGCCGCGTGGCGAAAGGCGTTCTGCGCCAGTATAATAGAGATCCAACCCCGGGTCGCCGGAGAGTGCATCACCATATACGATGGTCTTCATGTCTATGTCCTTTTGGATCACATCCAGGGGCGTTTCCCAATTGATTCTAAAATCGTCGGATTCAAGCATCACGGGCTGATCGTTCTCATCGATATGCTGAAAATCCTGGATCCCTGCATTTGCAAGTCCTTTGCGGATGAGTGAATCACGGACCCAGAATACGAATTGCCGGTATTCATTGTTAGTGATCTCAGTCTCGTCCATCCAGAACGCATCAATTGATACGGTCCTGGACAGTGCATTCTGTGTCCATGCGATATCCTGGTCACTGGGTCCCATTATAAAGGATCCTGTGGGGATAAAAAGCATTCCATAGGGATCGGGCTCAATGTAAGCTTTCCTTCCCTGTACTCCAACGAGTTCTCCGGTGTTGTAATTCGTACAACTTCCTAATAGTGCTACCAGTAATCCCAGTATTAGTACTTTTTTCATGGCTTGGGTGTTTATACAATAACTGTCTTAATCAAGAAGTTCAATGTTAAAAACAATCTAAATATAGTAATTAATTATAAAAATCTAATGCTCTCATATTTTTGCGGGCTCTTGTCCAGACTGAGATCGAAGCAATACCGCACAGTTATTTCGTGCGATCCGCTGCTGTATTTAAACAACGGGGAAAGTTCGATGTCGTATGAGTAGCCCACTTTGATTCCATTCATCAATTCAATTCCAAAAAGAGCGCTTATCGCACCTCCTACTGAATAAGAAACTCCTCCCCAAAACCTTTTATTGTATCTGACATTGGTGTTGAGGTAAATATGGTGGTCTTTCAGGTCTGTCTGTACCATAAATGAAGGCATTAACTCAAATGTCGGGTTGGGCAGCTGGATGGTATATCCGCCCACCGCATAATAATGCCTGATCAGCCTGGTCTCCGCCAGCTCTTCCGGAAAATCGAAGGAGGTCTGGTTGAGGTGGGTGGTGGAAAACCCAAAATACAGTTTATCGGTGGAATAATAGGCACCAATCCCCATGTCGAAACCGAAAAGACTTGCGGCATTTTGCGGAATGGCATCATCACCGGTAATGTCGATCACATCTGCACCATTCAGACCACTTGGATCGAAAGAATGGTTGGCAAGCCCCGCATTCAGTCCGATACCCAGCACCCCTAATCCAAAATTGATCTTGTAGGAGTAGGCCACACTTACGAACAGGTCGTTATTGAGGGCTACATTGTCATTCATCAGGTTGAGGCCTACACCGTGGGATCTGCCCAACAGATTGAAAGGTGCGTGAGCGGTAAATGTAGAGACCACGGGTGCATCGGGAAAACCGGCCCACTGGTTGCGGAATGACGCTGCAGCACAGATCATGTCAGACTGTCCCATGGCTCCGGGGTTGAATACCGGCACCAGGAACATATTCTGACTCAGCTTGGGATCTTGCTGAGCGATCACAGCAAGTGATAAGGATGCAAAGAAGGTTATGCTTGCCAGTTTTTTCATGCTCTTTCTAAAATGCCTCGGTCTTCTGTAATCCGGCATTTTTGCCGAAGTAAAATAAGTAAAAATTATCGGTCGGCACAAATATTATTAACACAAGAATGTTAATAACTGTCGCAATATTTCAACACGTTACCAACCTGGTTTACGGTGAATTCCAATCTCCCGCATTCAATACAACGCAAAAAGCCGGAATTAATTACCTAACCTGTGCAGATACCTCCACCACCTGTCAGGAATAACATTGTTACAGGCCTTTTTGTAGTCATCATACGAACATGAGATAAAATAGTTATGGTTTGTGTCGGGATTTTTCACAGGAATCTCAATCCACCACCTTTCCGAGAGGGTACTTTTAATGAAAACGAGTTCCTGTTCAAGTTGATCTGGTGTGACAATAAATTTCTTGGTATGGGCAGATGTTTCCAGCGGATTTTCCTTCAGCCGGTGGGATAATCCATCGATAAAATACCAGACTGCCTGGGCAGCCAGGTGGCTTGTCTGGTCATTGAGATCCTTTTCCGGCGACAGCTCAAATAATCCACACACTTTTATTTTTTCACTGAGGCCACCATACCGGGTGATGGCACAAAGCTCATCCCCGAAGCATCCGTTGGGCGAGGGATTGGTTACGCCGGGTGCGTCGGAGTGCCGGACGGTGTTCATGTCAATGCCCAGGAAATCAGCATCACGTATCAATGGTTCCGCTCTTCTGATGTCATCCCTGAGCTCCCCGATCCGCATGCTTTCCATGAACTCTTTTTCGAGGATATCCAGCTGGTTCTCAGCAATAAAATAAATTTGGTGCCCCAGGTTGGAATAGGTGAATCGTGGCTTCACCTCTTTTTCAAGGATATGATTCAGGTAGTTCCTGGAGTTGATCTCCGGGTCCTTTTCAGGCCAGAAATCCAGTCGTGGATCCACAGTTACAAGCTGCCTGATCCCCTGCAATTTTTGAAGTGCCAGGATGATCCCGAACGACAGGTCCTGTGATCCCCCAATATAAAATGGGATCACATTGCGTTCGAATAATTCCAGGGTGATGTCGCGGACTGCATAATAGGTGTCATTAATGTTTTCTGTGATCTTCAGGTTCCCCAGGTCAACTACATTCACATTCTTATTGATCTTCCTCAGCTGATAGAGCATGCCCCTCACCCGATCAGGAGCAGGAGCGCTTCCCCTGATATACGCTCCCTTGTCCTGCGGCACCCCGATCAATGCAACCTGGTACTGGTCCATGTTGCGGATGGGCCTGTCGGGCGTGTGTATGGAAATGTTCCTGACAAAGGAATATTTTTCCGGCAGCAGGTGAAACCCTGGTCTGTCCAGGCTTACGGGGTCGAAGTATCCGTTGAGGTCCATAGAGCGTCTTTTTAAGATTTGCGTCTGCGGGAGGGTTTTTTATCCGGGGTCTTCTCAATGATCTCCATGCAGTCCTCCAGTGTAAGTTCTTCTGGTTTCTTGTTTTTAGGTATTTTATAGTTTTTTTTGTTATAGGAAATGTAGGGCCCATACCTTCCATTGAGTACCTGCAAACCGGGCTGCTCATCGAATTCATTGATGATCCGGTTCTTTTCCTCTTCCCTCTTGGCCCTGATCAGTTCAATGGCCCTGTCCAGACCAACCGTATAGGGATCGTCTCCTTTTTGCAGGGAAACGAATTTGTTCTGATGCCGGATATAGGGGCCGTATCTTCCTATGGCAACGGTCACATCTGCATCCTCGAATTGTCCCAGGCTACGGGGCAGTTTGAAAAGGTCCAGTGCTTCCTGCAGGGTGATGGTTTCCATACTTTGCCCCTTGAGCAGGCTGGCAAACCTTGGTTTTTCCTCATCTTCTGCTTCCCCGATCTGTACCATGGGACCAAATCTGCCGATCTTTACTATGACCGGTTTTCCAGACTCCGGATCCTCGCCCAGGACGCGTTCTCCTTTGGATTTTTCGGAAGTTTGCATGGTATCATCCACCTGTTTATGGAATGGATCATAGAATTCTGATATCATGGCCGTCCAGTTCTCTTCGCCCATGGCAATGGAGTCGAATTTCTTTTCCACATCAGCGGTGAAATTGTAATTCATGATGTTCACAAAATACTGTTCCAGGAAGTCATTGACCACCATGCCAATGTCCGTGGGGAACAATTTTTGTTTTTCCTGACCGACGGTCTCCGAACGTTTCTTTTCGTTTATTTTCCCCTGTTTCAGGTCAAGTGCAGTGATCTCACGTTTTTCCCCGGGCCGGGTTTCCTTCACCACGTACTCCCTGTTCTGAATGGTGGAGATGGTAGGTGCATAAGTGGAGGGACGTCCGATACCCAGTTCCTCAAGCTTTTTAACCAGGCTTGCTTCGGTATATCTTGCCGGGGGCATAGTGAATTTCTGCACTGCTTCAATGAGTTTGCTGTTCAGCTGATCGTTCTGCCTGATCGGAGGCAGGAGACTGGCAGTCTCTTCCTCTTTCTCCTCATCAGTGGATTCGATATATACTTTCAGAAATCCATCGAAGATCAGCACCTCGCCTGTGGCAACGAAATGTTCCTCTGCGTTGGATACAGCGATCTTTACAGTGGTTCTCCCCAACTGCGCATCGCTCATCTGGGAGGCGATGGTGCGTTTCCAGATCAGTTCGTACAGTCGTTGTTCCTGGCTGCTGCCATTGACCGTGCGGTTACTGATATAAGTTGGCCTGATCGCCTCGTGTGCTTCCTGCGCGCCTTTCGACTTGGTGGCATATTTGCGCACCTTCAGGTATTTTTCGCCAAATGCACGCTGGATCTCTGAGGAAGCCGTGGAAATGGCCAGGTTGGACAGGTTCACGGAATCGGTCCGCATATAGGTAATGAGCCCCGATTCATAAAGCCGTTGCGCAATGGACATGGTCTGTGAGACAGAATACCCCAGTTTCCTGCTGGCCTCCTGCTGTAAAGTGGAGGTTGTGAACGGTGGTGCAGGCGATTTCTTTCCCGGTTTTTTCTCTACGGAGCTCACCTGGAATGTTGCATTGCTGCATTTTTCAAGGAATGCACGTGTCTCCTCAAGTGTATCAAAACGCCTGGACAGTTCCGCCCTGATCTCCTGTCCGTCGGGCTGGTCAGGTTGAGCCCCATCCTGGACAAACCTTGCCGTCACCCTGAAATAGGCCTTGGGTTTGAAGGCATTTACCTCACGTTCCCGTTCCACGATCAGCTTCACCGCCACACTCTGCACGCGTCCAGCAGAAAGTGAAGGCTTTACTTTTTTCCACAGAAGCGGCGAAAGTTCGAATCCCACCAGCCGGTCGAGTACCCTGCGTGCCTGCTGTGCGTTGACCAGGTTCGCATCGATGCTCCGGGGATGCTCGATGGCATTCTGAATGGCGTCTTTCGTGATTTCATGGAAAACAATCCGTTTTGTCTTTTCCTCTTCCAGGTCCAGCACTTCCTGCAGATGCCATGCAATGGCCTCTCCTTCGCGGTCTTCATCAGATGCGATCCAGACGGTGTTGGCTTTTTTTGCCAGGTCCTTCAGTTCTTTGACTACTTTTTTCTTATCGGCAGATACAATGTATTCTGGCTGGAAATTATTTTCAATATTGATTCCCAGGTTCTTTTTTGCCAGGTCCCGCACATGGCCAAAGCTTGATTTGACCACAAAATCTTTTCCGAGAAACCTTTCAATGGTCCGTGCTTTTGCAGGTGACTCAACAATTACTAGATTCTCTATCATATTTTCTACCCCCAATCGTTTCTTAAATGAAAGCACAAAATTATACCAATTGATTGAGTACTCTCAAATTTTTGGCGTAAATAATTACTATTTTTGTTCCAAACATTTTCTAAAATGCTGAAAAAAGCCGATAAACACAAGGTATTCCTTGCTGTTCTCTGGAGCTTATACGGACTAACATTTATTTTTATAATTGTACTTTTTGTCCTGATTGCGAAGGGAAAAATGGGATTTATGCCCACTTTCGAGGAACTTGAGAACCCGCAAACGAACCTTGCTTCAGAAATCTATACAGATAACGGAGAACTGCTCGATAAGTTCTTCGTGGAGAACCGAACACTGGTGGAATATGAAAATTTATCACCATACCTTGTTGATGCCCTGATTTCTACGGAAGATGTCAGGTACAAGCGGCACGCTGGGATCGATGTGCGCAGCCTTGCGCGTGTAATTGTAAAATCACTGCTCCTGGGTCAGGATGCAGGCGGGGGCAGTACCATCTCCCAGCAGCTGGCGAAAAATCTGTTCCCGAGGGACACTACGGAAAACAAAACAAAAATCGGCAGGGCCGCACATATGGCCGTTGTGAAATTCAAGGAGTGGAATACTGCAGTGCGCCTGGAAAGAAGTTATACCAAAAAGGAAATCCTTACGATGTACCTCAATACCGTACCTTTTGGAAGTGATGCGGTGATTGGGATCAAGTCGGCAACGCGTGCCTTTTTCGACACCTCTCCCGATTCACTCAAACTGGAAGAGGCAGCCATTCTTGTGGGAATGCTGAAGGCCCCTACACGTTATAATCCCTACAGGAATCCCGACAATGCCTTTGGCAGGAGAAATGTAGTGATTGACCAGATGGTGAAATACGATTACCTGGATACCACGATCGCAGATTCTGTCAAACAACTGCCGGTGGAGGCACAGTTCAATATTGCCGGCCATATGCAGGGCAGTGCAAATCATTTTCGAACCTACCTGCGTGTGAGTATGGAAGCAGATTTTCCAGTACGTGAGGATTACGCCGAATGGGCCTATGAGAATTTTAAGCGTGATTCACTCCGCTGGGCGAATGATCCGCTTTACGGCTGGATTGATAAGAATCCCCGTCCGGACGGCTCCACCTATAATATTTATCGCGATGGACTGCGGATCTATACCACGATCAACCTGAAGATGCAGGAATATGCAGAGCAGGCCATGGAAGAACACCTGAGCGAATACCTGCAACCGGCATTTTTTGCTGAAAAAAAGGGCAGGCCCAACGCTCCGTTTGAGGATCTTTCCCGGGAAGAAATACGAACCACCATGAACAGGGCCATCGAGCAATCGGAAAGATACAAGACATTGCATGGCAGGGGCATGCCGAGAGATTCAATAATGGATATTTTTAATACACCCAGGGAGATGCAGGTATTCTCATGGAGTGGCATGCGGGATACTTTGCTGAGCCCATACGATTCCATCCGTTACCTGAAACATATCCTCAGGTCGGGATTCATCGCCATGGAACCCTGGTCCGGGCAGGTAAAGGCATACGTGGGGGACCACAATTACCGTTATTTCCAATACGATCATGTGACCATGGGACGCAGGCAGGTGGGATCAACCGTCAAGCCTTTTCTGTACCTGCTGGCCATGCAGGAGGGAGTATCCCCCTGCAAACAGATCCCGCTGGTACCTATTACTTTCAAGGACAAGGATTCTACTTACACCCCGAAAGCTCCGCCACCCAACAGCAATGCAGGAAAGTATGTGACACTTAAATGGGGACTGGCCAATTCCCACAACTGGGTTTCGGCCTGGTTGTTCAAGCATTACAAACCGGAAAATGTCATTCAACTGATGCGCAAAATGGGAATCACTTCCCATATCGATCCGGTGCCTTCCATGATTTACGGACCTGCAGATATTTCGCTGGAAGAAATGGTCGGAGCCTTTAATACTTTTGGCAACCAGGGAATCTATGTTTCCCCGGTGTATGTCACACGCATTGAAGATAAATACGGAAACGTGATTTCCACCTTCCAGGCCCGGGAGATGGAAGCGATCAGTGAGGAGACCGCTTACCTGATGCTCACCCTGCTGAAAGATGTGGTGGACCGGGGTACGGCATACAGATTGCGTTGGAGATATGAATTCACAGGGGAAATTGCCGGGAAGACCGGGACCACGCAGGGCCAGAGTGATGGATGGTTCATGGGGATCACTCCACAGTTATCTGCAGGCGTTTGGGTAGGTGGCGAGGACCGTTCCATTCGCTTCGACCGGCTGGGTATGGGGGCCGGCGGCAACATGGCCCTTCCTATCTGGGCGAACTTTTTTGAAAAGGTCTATGCTGATTCTACCCTTGGGATCACCCAGGAAGCGTTTTTTGAGCAACCCGAGGACTTCCATGTGGACCTGGATTGCGTGGATGTCTCGGAAAGTCCCTCAAGCGAAGATTTCAGTGATTTTTAGGATCAGATGCAGGTCATGACCATATGCTATGGTGTGGTCTGATTCCTGCCGGGACCACATTTTGTGCTGGAATGTATATGGACCAGGAGCTTATCCCGAAAGGATCATCCCCTGGAATGATGATCAACCCGGAATGGACGTGATCAGTTTGCGCGTGTAGTTTTCAGATGGATCCAGGTAGATTTTTTCCGCGGTTCCTGACTCTACGATTCTGCCTTCCGACATCACCAGTACACGGTCTGACATATATTTGACCACGGTCAGGTCGTGGGAGATAAATATATAGGTTAGGTCATATTCCGCTTTCAGGTCATTCAACAGGTTGAGGATCTGTGCCTGCACACTTACATCCAGTGCAGATACGCTTTCATCCAGGATGATAAAATCAGGCGCACAGGCCAGGGCCCGGGCAATGCCGATCCGCTGCCTTTGTCCCCCGGAGAACTGGTGCGGATAAAGATTGTAAGCATCTTCCGGGAGATCCACCTGGTTGAGTAATTTCCTCGCACGGGCTTCGCGGTCTGCTTTCCCTGAAGCCAGTTGGTGCACCACCATGGGTTCTGTCAGGATATTCCCGATGGTTTTTCCCGGGTTAAGCGATGAGTAGGGATCCTGGAAAACGATCTGGATCCTGCGCCTGGTACGCCGGAGCTGCTCACGCGACATCCTGTTCAGCGATTTGCCCTCAAAGACCACCGATCCGCTGTCGGCTGCAATCAGTTGCAGGATCGTCCGTCCCAGGGTGGTCTTGCCGCAGCCTGATTCTCCAACCAATCCGAGGGTCTCTCCTTTGAATACATCGAACGAGACCGCATCCACAGCGGCAACCGACCTGCCCCGGCTGTGAAAATTTACTTCAAGGTCCCGGACGGAAAGGAGCACTTCCGGGGGACTTTTGTGGCTGTGATCCTTGCGTGTCGGGGGGACTGCCCGGTCCGGGTTCATAAAGTCTGCCACCGTCGGCAGACGTTCCGGCTGTTCATCCAGGTGCGGCCTGCAGCTCAGCAATCCTTTGGCATAGGGAGTGGAAGGATGCTCCAGGATCTGTTTCATGGCGCCGGTTTCAACGATCTCGCCCCTGTACATTACCGCGATTTCATCCGCAATTTGCTTCAACACCATCAGGTCGTGGGTAATAAAAAGAATGCTGAGGTCATATTTTTCTTTCAATCCCAGGAGCAGGTCCAGGATGTTTTTTTGCACCGTGACATCCAGGGCGGTGGTGGGTTCGTCTGCAATCAGCAGGTCAGGACTGGTCGAAAGGGCCATGGCGATCATTACCCGCTGTCGCTGTCCGCCGGAAAGTTCATGGGGCCAGGCATTGTAAATAAGTTCTTCATCGGGAAGTTTCACCTCTCTGAACAATTGAAGGATCTCTTCTTTTGCTTCGGAAACAGTATGCCGGTTTTCTTTCAACAGAGGTTCAATGGCCTGGGGCCCGCATTTCATGGTAGGATTCAGCGAGGTCATCGGCTCCTGGAAGATCATGGAGATGCGGTTGCCCCTGATGCGGTTTAACTGTCTGACCGGAAGATGCAGCAGTTCCGTTGCAGCAGGCGTACCATTCAGCATGATACTGCCGGAGGTGATATCTACACCGCGGGGCAGGAGTCCCAGCACCGACAATGCTGTGAGGGTCTTTCCCGATCCTGATTCCCCTACCAGTCCCACAATGGTCCGACGGGAAATATCGAGTGAAATGCGATCGACAAGGTTTTTTTCCCCTGCATGTATCGACAGGTCTCTTATAGATAGCAGCGGATCATTCATACAGATGGTTTTTTCTGAATACCACCACCCTGTTTTCATGCAATATTATTTTCCAGGCCGGGTGCAGGATCTTAAATCCCTTGTTGTAGAAGAGCATTGATCGTTTACTGGCTTGTCCGTGTTCGTTCTGATCTTTAAATTCACCGCTGAATTCATACCTGGTGGAATAGCTATGGCGTTCATGATAGATCCTGATGATCTCTGCTACTGTAGCGATGACGCGGTATAATTCACCGCGGTTCGTTTCGCTGTATTCATCATCGAACTCCTCGTTGAGTACACTGAAATTGATGATATTGCACAGGTAATTGTCTTTTTTCTTGGCAAAGAGCACTTCGTATTTTAGTCCACTGCTGGTATTGAAATAGTAATCGCAACCAGAAGGGATCCCCGGTTCCTCAATATAATACAGGGGCAATACCGGTTGGTAGTCATGCCTGAAAAGGGGAAAATCTTCATTTTTTTCCTGTGCAAACATCATCCGAACAGGTGTTTGGGCAATTCCTGGACCTTTGCCAGTTTGATGATCCGGATGGCAAACCGGTCTTTCTGAATTGCTTTGTCATTATACGTTGAAACAAATATGTTGCTGAACCCAAGCTTTTCAGCTTCAGCGATCCGTTGTTCCAGTCTGCCCACCGGCCTGATCTCTCCGGAAAGACCCACTTCGCCTGCAAAGCAGTTGTTTTTATCTATGGCAATATCCACGGTTGAGCTCAGGACAGCGCTGACAATGGCCAGGTCAATGGCCGGATCATCCACCCTGAGTCCTCCGGCAATATTGATAAATACATCCTTGCTCGAGAGATGGAAGTTCGCGCGTTTTTCCAGAACTGCCAGCAGCATGTTCAGTCTGCGGACGTCAAACCCGTTGGAGGTGCGTTGCGGTGTTCCGTAAGCGGCGGTGCTGACCAGTGCCTGGGTTTCGATCATCAGCGGCCGGATCCCCTCGATATTGGCGGCGACGGCCGAACCGCTCAGGTCACCGGACTGCTGATTGAGCAGCACTTCCGAAGGATTGGCGATCTCAGCGAGACCATCGTTGCGCATCTCGAACACCCCGAGTTCGGAGGTGGATCCGAACCTGTTTTTGCTGGCCCTGAGAATCCTGTACATGTGGTGTGAATCACCTTCGAACTGCAACACGGTATCGACAATATGTTCGAGGATCTTCGGACCGGCCAGGTTGCCCTCCTTGGTGATGTGCCCGATCAGTATCACCGGGATGCCCGTCTGTTTGGCCAGCCGCAGCAGCTGTGCGGCACACTCTCTTACCTGTGAGACACTTCCGGGGGTGGATTCGATCTCTTCCGAGAAAAGCGTCTGGATGGAATCGATGATCACCATTTCAGGTTTCACCTGGTTGACCTGGGTGATGATCCCCTGCAGCGAAGTTTCGGCGAGCACCTGTGTTGCTTCGTTCAGGTTGCCCAGTCTTTCTGCGCGCATTTTGATCTGCTGCGGGCTCTCCTCGCCTGAGACATACAGGGTGGAGGACTGGAAGTTGACGGCAATCTGCAGGGCGAGGGTGGATTTTCCGATCCCCGGCTCCCCGCCGATCAGGACCATCGATCCGGGCACGAGACCACCGCCCAGGACCCGGTTGAATTCCTTGTTGCGGGTATCGTATCTATCCAGTTTATCGGAACGTACCTCGGTGATCTTCTCCGGTATTGTCCTGCGACCGGGATCAGCATCAAAGCGTTTGGCAGGCGATTTATGGATCACCTGCTCAACCAGGGAGTTCCATTCGCCACAACTGTTGCATCTCCCCACCCACTTGGCAGATTCAGCACCACAGTCCTGGCATACGTATACTGTTTTTGATTTTGCCATATTGAAGAATCGGAAATTAAACTTACATAAAAATCATGGATCATCCACAGGCAGATTGTAATTCCATGAAAATTTGGAGGAAAAAATGAAAAATAAGGAAGAAACACACCTTATTTATTTGTCCTATCGATGAGACGGGAGGAGGAAAATCCTTCCAGTAACGGAACGGTAACTGTTCTTCCACCCCGGTCATTGACGAAGCGGGAGCCAACGATCTCCTCTTCGCGATAATCGCCTCCTTTAACCAGCACATGCGGGACGATCTGCCGGATCAGTTCGAGCGGGGTCTCCTCCTCGAAGATCACCACGTAGTCGACCATGGAAAGCGATGCCAGGATGATGGCGCGGGATTGTTGATCCATCACCGGGCGTTTCTTTCCCTTCAGCAGTCGTACGGAGGCATCGGAATTCAGTCCCACGACCAGCACATCCCCTTCCTCCCGTGCTGCTGCAAGGACCTGGATATGGCCCGGGTGCAGGAGGTCGAAGCAACCATTGGTAAATACAATGGTGCGGTCTTTGGTCCCGGTCTCAAGCAGCCTGCTGCGGAGGGTGCCGGCGGAGACGATCTTATCCAGTATGTTGTCCTTCAGGTTCAATTTCAGAAAGTTCGGGTACAGGTTTCGGTTTGTATCTTTTTGAAAAGAGGAAGACCATGGAGAGACTTCCCAGCAAGAGGATCAGCAGGGTCTGGGATTCATGCTGCAGCGTGGCAAATACCA
>CAZPTO010000036.1:0-15268 GCA_964589155.1 uncultured Bacteroidaceae bacterium
CTCCGATCCTCACCTGATCTTTCGTGCTCATCTCCGATCCTCACCTGATCTTTCGTGCTCATCTCCGATCCTCACCTGATCTTTCGCGCTCATCTCCTGTACTCACCTGATCTTTCGCGCTCATCTCCTGTACTCACCTGATCTTTCGTGCTCATCTGCGTTCTTCTGTTCCCCTCAGCTCCTGGATTCCAATGTTCCTTAACCATGTTATTTATCATATCGAATTATCTTGGTAATCTTGAACGAAACAATCAACTTTACACACTGCTTCATTGTCGCCTGATACGCGCCATTGCGGCGGATTACCAAATACTCTTACCAACAAAAAAACAGCGCATATGAATGTAGATCTGATAATGAATGACCTGGTCAAGAAGAATCCCGGGGAGATGGAATTCCACCAGGCAGTTCACGAAGTACTCGAGTCCATTGAAGAGATTTACAATGAAAATCCTCATTTTGAATCAGCAAGCGTTATTGAACGGTTGATCGAGCCTGACCGGGTACTCACCTTTAAGGTTCCCTGGGCAGATGACCAGGGAAGGATCCATGTGAACAGGGGCTTCCGGATCCAGTTCAATAATGTGATCGGTCCCTATAAGGGCGGATTGCGGTTCCACCCAAGCGTCAACCTCAGCATCCTGAAGTTTCTTGGTTTTGAACAGATATTCAAGAACAGCCTTACATCGCTTCCGATGGGAGGTGCCAAAGGCGGATCTGATTTCGATCCAAAGGGAAAGTCCAATACCGAGATCATGCGTTTCTGCCAGTCGTTTATGCTTGAATTATGGAACCTCATTGGTCCCAACACAGATGTTCCTGCGGGAGACATCGGAGTGGGGGGGCGTGAGATCGGTTACCTCTACGGTATCTACCGGAAGCTGGCCCGGGAAAATACCGGTGTGCTTACCGGGAAAGGGCTCAACTGGGGCGGTTCACTGATCCGCCCGGAGGCAACGGGATTCGGAACCGTCTATTTTGCCAAGGAGATGCTGGCCACCAGGAAGGAGACTTTTGCCAATAAGCGGGTGGCGATTTCAGGGTTCGGAAATGTGGCCTGGGGAGCGGCCATGAAGGTCACGGAACTGGGCGGAACGGTTGTTACGCTCTCCGGACCCGACGGATATATATACGATCCGGAGGGCATTACAGGCGACAAGATCGAATACATGCTGGAGCTCCGGGCTACCAACGACGACATAGTGGCACCTTATGCACTTGAGTTTGAAAGCGGTCAGTTCATACAGGGCAAGCGGCCCTGGGAGGCGGATGTGGATATTGCGCTTCCTTGCGCCACACAGAATGAACTCAATAAGGAGGATGCAGAGCAACTCGTGAAAAACAATTGTCTCTGCGTATGTGAAGGGGCCAACATGCCCTGCACACCTGAAGCCATCGAGGTATTTCAAAGCAATGGTATATTATATGCGCCCGGCAAGGCAGCCAATGCAGGCGGTGTGGCGACGTCGGGACTTGAAATGGCCCAGAACTCCATGAAGATCAACTGGAGCAGGGCAGAGGTGGATGACAGGTTGCACCATATCATGACCAATATCCATGAGAACTGCGTGGAGCATGGAACCAACAGTGAAGGGTATGTGGATTATGTGCGGGGCGCCAATATTGCAGGGTTCCTGAAAGTGGCCAATTCCATGGTCGACCAGGGACTGATATAAGAATCTCCCGTGATAGATGAGCCCGGGTGGGCCGGTTCAACAAGGTTTACACTACTACAACTTCTACTAACTCCGGCTCACCCGGGTTTTACGTTGCTGTTGCCCGATATTATGCTTTTTCCCGTTTACCGGGTCCCTTTTTCGCCTGTCAGGTTGATTTCAAAGTATCATTTGGCCTGTTCCAGGTAGGATCTGAAATCTTCGTAGCTGGCAGGGATCTCAACGCTCTGCTTGGTGCCGGCAGCGAAGGCCTTTAGCCGCTCCGGCGTCTCTGCTTCCAGGCCGATTGCCTCTTTTACTGTTTCAGGGAATTTCGCCGGGTGGGCGGTCTCAAGGAACATCACTTCAGATCCGGGATGTGCAGCGATGTATTCCCTGGCCGATTCATATCCGGTTGCTCCATGTGGATCCAGTATGTACCCGGTTGCTTCATACACCTGCTTCATGATCTTCCTGATCTGGTCGTCGCTGTAACGATACCCTTTCATATGACGGGTGATCCTGTCGTGCCGGTGATCGAACAGGTCCAGGATCCGTTCAAAATTGCTCGGTGTTCCCACGTCCATGGCATTGGCGATCGTACGGACCGATGGACGCGGTGAATATTTCGAGGTTTCCAGGTACTCCGGGACCACGTCATTGGCATTGGAGGCAGCAAGGAAGGTATGCACAGGAAGCCCCATCTCCCGGGCGATCAGTCCCGCAGTAAGATTCCCGAAATTGCCGCTGGGGACGGAGATCACCAGTGGGTTGGTAACCAGCCTGCCACCTACCTGCCCTTTATTCAACATGCCGTCACCTATTTGCCCGTTATTCACCGTATCGGAACCTGCCTTACCGGCTTCCATTTGACTCCACCCGCGGAAATAGTAGAACGACTGCGGAAGGAAACGCGCCAGGTTAATGGAATTGGTAGAGGTGAGGTTCATTTCGGACCGGACGTCATCATCAGCGAACGCCTGTTTTACCAGTGCCTGGCAATCATCGAATGATCCGTCTACTTCCAGTGCCGTGATATTTTCTCCCAGCGTGGTGAACTGTTTCTCCTGCAGCGCACTCACCTGGCCGGAGGGGTACAATACATGGACCGAGATCCCCGGCACCCCCAGGAAACCATTTGCGACTGCGCTGCCGGTATCGCCGGAGGTGGCAACCAACACGTGTACCTGTGTTTCAGTATCACTGGTGAAATGCTGAAGCAGCCGTGCCATGAAACGTGCTCCCACATCCTTGAAAGCGAGAGTCGGGCCGTGGAAAAGTTCCAGGGCATGGATGCCTTCGGAAACCTTTACTACGGGTGTATCAAAATTCAGTGCATCATCCACAATCTCCTCCAGTGCAGGGGCAGGCACATCGTCACCGAAAAGTCTCCCGGCAATGACCTGTCCCACTTCTGCAAGCGAGCTGCTGTTTTTTACCTGTTCAAGTTCTTTCCTGGTGAGCACAGGGATCTTCTGCGGCATGAAGAGCCCCCGGCCTGGTGCCATTCCGCGTTTTACACCTTCTTCAAGTGTGGCGGTCACTGTTTTATCCTGTGTTGAATAATAGATCATCTACCTAGCCTGTTATTCTGCACCCTGCTTCACTTACCCTGGAAACGTAAGTGTTGCTTGTGATGTCATGTTCTGAAAAATGTGTTTTCATGATTGCGGCAACTGTTTCCGCAATCCCGATACTTCTGCATAGTGCGAAGACGGAAGGTCCGGATCCCGAGAGACCACTGCCCAGGGCCCCGGCATCGATGGTCTTCTTCCGGAGCGTTTCAAATTCCGGTAACTTTCCGGTCCGGTAAGGTTCAGCGAACAGGTCGATGAGCGACCGTCCGATCAGGCTGTGGTCCGAGGTGGTCAACCCGGCAATCAGTCCTGCCAGGTTACCGGCCTGTGACAAAGCGGTTTTGATGGGAAATGTATTCGGAAGTACCTTCCGTCCATCGCTGGTCTTGAATTGGAGGTCGGGATGTACCACGGCACAATGCAGGTCATCCGGATAGGGAATGTGCTTGATATCCAGTGGATCATACCCCCTGATCAGCGTAAATCCGCCCAGCAGGGCAGGGGCGATATTGTCTGCATGGTAGGATCCGCTGGCCGAAAGTTCTCCCTCCATGGCATACGGGAGCAGTTCGGGGACAGCAAGGGGTGCTCCCAAAAGTTCGTTGATGCCCATCACGGCGGCAACGCAGCTTGCGGCAGAGGATCCGAGTCCACTGCCGGGATTGATCTTTTTCAAAAAAATGAGATCAAACCCATCCGTGTTTCCCAGCTCATCGAGCAGGGCCGTTGCCGCAATTGCGGCAACATTGATGTTGAGATCGAGGGGCAGGCCGGTGCCCGACCGGTCGATCAGCTGAAGCTTTCCCGCGTCGTTTCTTCTTACCAGGAGTTCATCACCTGGTGTCTCAAGGGCAAACCCCAGCAGGTCGAAGCCGGGTCCCACATTGGAGACCGTGGCAGGGCAAAATACGTTTACTTCACTAATCACTAGAATATATATTAAGTGTCTGTTCTCTTTGTTTTCAAGTCACTGACCCATTGGTTCATGAAATAGTCCGGCAGCACCTGATCATGAACCGAATATCACATTCCGGAACTATTGAACTGGTGAAACACTGCTTCATCCAGTTCCTTCAGCGATTGTAATACAATATCGGATGCACCAAAACGCTCATCGGGATGCTCCGGGACGACGATGGTCTTCATGCGGGCTGCTTTTGCAGCGATCAGGCCATGGAAGGAATCCTCCAATGCCAGGCACCGGACCGGGTCGGTGTTCATTCGGCGCGCTGTCTCCAGGTATACTGCCGGGTGCGGCTTGCCAGACTCCTCGAATTCTGCCGAATAGACTTCGGTGAAATAATGATGGAACCCGAACCGGTCCAGGAACGCATTGATCAGCTCCATGTTGGAAGAAGAGGCCAGGGCCAGCGGCAGCCCTTTCTCGCTAAAAAAATCCAGCGCATATTGTGCGCCCTCCATCAGCTCTGCCTCGTCGCGGAAGTAGTCCAACATTGCTTCGTTGTACCGGTCTTCAACCTGCTTGACCGACAGGGTGTTCCAGGGCCGGACATTGTACCAGTGCCGGATCTGTTCATCGGTCCGTAACCCGAATGTGTCGACCTGCATCTCTTCCGTGATCTCTATCCCGAGCTCACCGAATACCTTTCGTTCGGTCGCCTGCCAGTAGGGCTCGGTGTCGATCAGCAAGCCGTCCATATCGAAGATCACTGCCCTGATCATCTGCCTCGTGCTCTGTTTATTATATTCAATCTCAAATTCATTGTTGTTGCATTCATTGCTTTCCTCACCTCACCTCACCATCCTCACCTCACCTCACCATCATCACCTCACCTCACCATCATCACCTCTTTACAGTTCGCTTACATTCATTGCCAGTGTAAGTGCCCGCGACTGAATATATATATATTTAAATAGTTATTTATATATATATTAATATATTTATTAAAATATATATATTCTCCAACCGTATCATTCTCTCTCCAACTCTCCCACTCTCCCACTCTCCCACTCTCCCCGTCTCCCACTCTCCCACTCTCCCCGTCTCCCACTCTCCCACGCTCCCCGTCACCTATTCCCTGCCCTGATCACATCCGCGAACAATCCTGCGGCGGTGACGTCAGCACCGGCACCGTATCCCTGGATCAACAGTGGCAGTTCCTTGTAACGTGAGGTGGTGAGCAGGATAATATTGTTACTGGCTTCCAGCTGGTATGCGGGATGATTGTCCTTCATCTCGCGCAGACCGATCTCTCCCTTGCCGTCCTTCAATGAGGCGACATAACGCCAGCGGCGTCCGGAGGCCTTGAGTTTTTTCCGTTTCTCTTCCCATTCGCCATCGAGCTTTTTGACCTCTTCGAGGAAAGAATCCACGTCACCCTCAAAAAGTGCATCGGGCAGGAATGTTTCGATCTGTATCTGTTCCTCTTCCAGCGGGTAGCCTGATTCGCGGGCGAGGATAAGCAGTTTGCGTTTTACATCCATTCCGCTCAGGTCGAGCCTGGGATCAGGCTCCGCATAGCCGTTATCCATGGCCATGGTGATTGCCTTGCTGAAGGGAATCTCCTCACTCAGGATATTAAATATATAATTCAGCGTGCCCGAGACCACCGCCTCGATCTCCAGTATCTTGTCCCCGCTGCTGATCAGGTCCTCCAGGGTGCTGATCACCGGGAGTCCTGCTCCCACGTTGGTTTCAAAGCTGAACTTAACTCCGTGATTCAATGCCGACTGCTTCAGCTTTTTGAACAGGCTGTATTCCGATGAGCAGGCGATCTTGTTGGCTGTGATCACCGACACATAACTTTCAAAGAGGTCGACATAGCGATTGGAAATAATTTCACTTGCCGTGCAATCCACAAATACGGAATTTCGCATGTTCATTTCGCCAATGGTTTTGATGAACAGCTCAATGTCGGCTTTGTCTCCCTGTTCAACGGCCTTCATGGGATCACTGATGTCAATCCCGTCGGTGTCGATCACCATATTACGTGAATTCGTGATCCCGACAACGTTGATCTTCAGTCGCTGCGATTCCATCAGCGGAACCTGCTGCTTGCTGATCTGGTTGAGCAACTTGCTGCCCACATTACCGGTACCCGCGATGTAGAGGTGGATCTCCTTCAGGTCAGAAAGGAAGAATCCCTCATTGATGGCGTTCAGTGCTTTTTTCAGGCTTTCCTGCCTGATCACCACCGAAATATTCAACTCGCTTGAGCCCTGTGCAGTTGCGATCACGCTGATCCCGTTCCTTCCCAGTGACTGGTAAAGGATTGCTGAAATGCCCGGTGTATGGCGCATCTCCTCCCCGACGATGGCAATGATGGAAAGGTCTTTTATTACCTCTATTTCCATTTCCCCGCGGCTCTCTATCTCGTTCAGGAATTCCTCGTGGAGTCCCTGTACCGCTGCATCGGAACTCGACGGGTCCACTGCAAAGGAAATGGTCATCTCGGATGAGGCCTGCGTGATGAGGATCACGTTGACATTGCTGCGTGCCAGGGAGCTGAAGACCCTGGACGAAGTTCCGGTTTTTCCTACCATGCCCGCTCCTTTCACCGTCACCAGGTCCACGTTGTTGATGGATGAAATTCCCTTGATCAGGTGGTCTGATTTGCACAATCCCCGGTGCGAGATGAGTGTTCCCGGTGCTTCACGGTTGAAGGTGTTGAGGATGCGGATCGGTACACTGGCCCTGAACGCCGGCGAGAGGGTAGGGGTGTAAACCACCCTGGCACCGAAATGTGACAGCTCCATGGCCTCTTCATAGGTCATGCAATCAATGGGATGTGCCTTTTTCACAATCCGCGGATCGGCGGTCATGAATCCATCCACATCGGTCCAGATCTCCAGTACATCTGCTTTCAGCGTAGCAGCCACGATTGCCGCAGTATAGTCCGAACCACCCCTGCCCAGGGTAGTGGTTTTGCCAAGCGAATCGGAGGCCACGAATCCCGGGAGGATCACGGTTCCTTTCAATGCATCCAGCTTGGCCCTGATGCGCTTTTCGGTCTTCTCGAAATCCACCGTGGCATTTGAAAAATTACTGTCCGTATGGATCAGCTTACGTGCGTCATAATAATCTGCACTAACGATGAACCTGCTGATGATGAATGCTGAAAGTCGCTCGCCAAAGCTCAGGAGGTAATCCAGCGTTTTGGGACTGAGGTCCTCCAGGAGATATACCCCGTGCAGGATGTCCTGGAACTCATTGATCAGTGCATCCACGATCTTCAGGGTATATTCCATGTTCTCCCCTTCGAGCAGTGCGTGGATCGTCTTGAAGTGCCGTTCCCCGATCCCGACCATCTCTTCCCGGTAAGTCGGGTCATGCTCCATGGCTTTTTGGGCCGTGGCGATAATCTGATCGGTAACCCCGCCAAAAGCTGAGACGATCACGATACTGGGTTCCAGTTGTGATGAGATGATCTCATTTACGATCCTGATAGAATCTGCTGATCCCACCGATGTTCCTCCGAATTTGAGTACTTTCATTTGCTGTGTATTATTTTTTTCCTGGCTATGCACTCTCTGTTGTAACAGAGCGATCTGTTTTCTTGATCAGTCCCTGCAATACGTTGCCAGGACCTACTTCTGTAAATACCGTGGCGCCGTCAGCGATCATGCGTTGGGCAGTTTGTGTCCATTTCACCGGGGATACCAGCTGCGAAACCAGGTTCTTCCTGATCTCAGCCGGCTCGGAAGATGGTGCGGCATTCACGTTCTGGTATACCGGGCAAACCGGGGTGCTGAAATGGGTAGCCTCGATTGCTTCCTGCAGTTCTTCCCTGGCGGGCTCCATCAGGGGAGAGTGGAACGCACCTCCAACCGGCAACTTGAGTGCCCTGCGCGCTCCTTTTTCCTTCAGCGCTTCCACAGCTGCATCAATCCCTGCCATCGAGCCTGAGATGACGATCTGACCGGGGCTGTTGTAATTGGCGGGGACCACCACTTCGCCGATGCCCGCACATACCTCTTCCACCACCTCATTTTCAAGTCCGAGGATGGCTGCCATGGTGGATGGTGCAGCTTCACAAGCCTTTTGCATGGCCATGGCACGTTTGAAAACCAGTTGCAATCCATCTTCAAAGGCCAGTGTCTGGTTGGCCACCAGCGCGGAGAATTCACCGAGTGAATGTCCGGCCACCATGTCCGGTTTGAAGTTTTCTATGGTCGTGGAGAGGATCACTGAGTGGAGAAAGATGGCGGGCTGTGTGACCCTGGTCTGCCTGAGGTCCTCATCCTGACCCGCAAACATCAGGTCGGTGATCCTGAACCCAAGCAGCTCGTTCGCCTGCTCAAAAAGCTCCTTCGCGGCATTATTGCTATCATATAGCTCCTTGCCCATTCCCACAAACTGGGCTCCCTGTCCGGGAAATACATATGCGTGCATAAAATATAGTTTTTAAAAAAGTTCAACAAAAATAAGCAGTTCTTAACGATAAAACTTACGATACCGGTAAATTTTATGTAAAATATTAATAATTAGAAGTAAATAGATTACAAATCGAAACCGGTGCATGCTTTTTGAAGTTCGGTGTAGCACCGGTGCAGGCAATCTGAAGGATATTTGCAGCTTAATGCAGTATTCAATTGGTTGTATTGGGGATTTTCGCTACACCAGTGCAGCATTCTTGCGTGGTTCATGACGTACTTTTCAAGGGATCAGAAGCATACTACCCCTGGGAACCTGGAGATATGAGCAGGAATCACTTTATCAATATTGCCGGCTTAGTGCAGTGTTTTCCCGATGAGGTGGATGAATTCTTCGCGGGTATTGAGATTTTTCAGGAACTCGCCCGTGAAGGCCGAAGTCGTGGTCACTGAATGCTGCTTCTGCACGCCGCGCATGACCATGCACAGGTGTGTTGCCTCGATGACCACAGCGACACCCATGGGTTCGAGGGTCTCCTGGATACAGTCACGGATCTGTACGGTGAGCCGTTCCTGCACCTGCAACCTGCGGGCAAATGCTTCAGCGACCCTTGCGATTTTGCTCAGACCGGTGATGTACCCGTTGGGAATGTAGGCAATGTGTGCTTTCCCGAGGAAAGGAAGCATGTGGTGTTCACACATGGAATAAAGCTCAATGTCCTTGACGATTACCATCTGCTGGTATTCTTCTTTGAATTTTGCGGATTCCAGGATCTTCTGCGGATCAAGTCCGTAACCCTGCGTGAGGAACTGCATGGCCTTGGCCACACGTTCCGGGGTTTTGGACAGGCCTTCCCGGTCCGGGTCTTCACCGATCAGTCCGAGGATCTCGTGGTAATTCTGCTGCAGTCGCTCAGTCGTATCCCGGTCAAACTCATCGATGCGGTTGTATCCATCCAGTATATTTTCGCCGGTGCCGTTATTAACGATTTTCATATTTTAATTTTTATATCTCTGATGGAGTTCACCATAACAATTTGTCCGTATTATTGTCAGGGTGCGGCTCATCATTCCTGTGTTTATGCTCCGTAATATTCCACCGAATTGTTTTCGGTCTCTTCCAGTTTAACACGGTAAAGTTCAACGCCCAGCTCGCGGATCGCTGGTTCCAGCTGGTTCCATATCCCTACGGCCAGGTTTTCCGTGGAAGCGATCACATTTTCCATGAAATCCACCTCAGTGTTGATGTTCTTGTGGTCCAGTTTTTCGACCACCTTTTCCTTGATGATGCTGCTCACATCCTTCAGATCCACCACGTAACCCAAGTCCTCCTGTACCTTCCCCCTGATGGTCACCCATAACACATAGTTGTGACCATGCCAGTTGGGATTGGCACATTGTCCGTACAGCTTGATGTTCTCACTGTCGCTCAGACCGGGCTTCATCAGCCGGTGTGCTGCACTAAACCGTTCTCTTCTTGTTAAATAAACCATATCTTGAAGATATATAACCCTTTAGAATGCGCAAAGTTCAAAAGTACGAAATAATTACCGCACAGGCGGCCGCACTGTTTTTAATTTTTATTGGTCCATCTTCCTTTACAGTTGCATCTTCCTGTGCGGGATCATTATTTTTTCTGTAAGTTTGGGGGGAAGTTCAGAAAGGTTCAGAAAAGTTCAGAAAGGTTCATAAAGGTTCATAAAGCTTCAGAAAAGTTCAGAAAAGTTCAAAAAAGTTCAAAGATGATCGTAGTCACCGGGGCGGCCGGATTTATCGGGAGTAATGTTATTGCCGGACTGAATATGCGCAGGTACAAGGATATTGTCCTGGTGGATGATTTCAGCAAGCAGGAAAAAGAACGGAATTACGCAGGGAAAACTTTCACTGACAAAGTGGAGCGCAAGGATTTTGCAGCCTGGCTTGAGGACAACCACCGGTTTGTGCAGGTGGTCATTCACATGGGAGCCCGCACCGATACCGCGGAGTTTGACTGGAACACCTTTGAAACGTTGAATGTGGGATATTCTAAAAAAATCTGGGAGATCTGCGTGGAATACGGATTGCCTTTGATTTATGCCAGCTCTGCAGCCACATATGGACTGGGTGAGCTGGGATATGATGATGACCATGAGCGCATTCCATCACTGAAGCCACTCAATGCCTATGGCAGGTCCAAGAATGAATTCGATAAATGGGCATTGCAGCAAATAAGGCAACCCTTCTTCTGGGCAGGCTTGAAGTTTTTCAATGTCTACGGACCGAATGAATACCACAAGGGGCGCATGGCCTCGGTGGTGTTTCATGCCTGTAACCAGATCAGGGAAACGAAAAAGATGAAGCTGTTTCGATCGCATCATCCCGAATTTGAAGACGGAGATCAGGCGCGTGATTTTATCTATGTGGAGGACGTGGTGGATGTGATTCTTTTCATGATGGAGCAGCGTCCTGCTTCCGGGATCTATAACCTTGGTACCGGGGAAGCACGTACCTTCAGGAACCTTGTGGAAGCAACCTTTCATGCCATGGACCTGGAACCACAGATTGAATTCATCGATACGCCGGTAGACATCAGGGACAAGTACCAGTACTTTACCGAAGCCAACATGGAGAAGCTTCGCTCTGTGGGATACGACCGGTCATTCACCACCCTGGAAGAGGGTGTTGAAACGTACGTCAGGAAGTATCTTGCGGGGTCTGCTGTGCGGTAGCGGTCTGTTTGTAATTCTCTCATTCTTTTCATAACATTGATAGTGCTTTACCAAACCCTCTTCCTGAAATGGATAAATTTTCTTTGTTTGTAAAAAGAATACTGGCCCTGCTGATCTCAGGCGGAGTATGGTATTTTTTGTCCGGCCTTGCATTCATCGACCGCCGTTTTGAATATGTAATGTTGACAGCTTTCGCTTTCCTGCTGTTTGGCTACCTTGATTTCAGGATTACGGGGACGAAGCCCCGCTTCCTGTTCGAGCTGAACCAGGCCGATACCTATCTGAATAAAAAAGGCGGTTTCTGGAACCTGTTCAAATGGATTGTCATCCTGTTGGGCTTGGCGTATGACCTGGTGGCATGGTCGCTCTGGGGTGTGGCCCTGCTATTCTTGCTCGTGGCAGAATTCTTGTTGCTTGTCAAGATCATTTTTTCCGGGATCATTGATGCATTCACCTGGTTCCTCACCCAGCTGTTCCCGCCTTTCGTATTCATATTCCGGATGTTCATGCATTACGTGGTAAACCGGGGATGGTGGATCTACCAGCTGGCTGTCAGGAATGTCCGCAACAGCGTGAACAGGAATTTCTATTTCATTGCCCTGATGGGGACCATTCCCGCGATCTTCATCGTGTTCCTGTTCTATGTCGTCAGTCAGCTTGCCGGGATGCCCGGACTGGTCCTGTTCAGTTATGTGTTTGCCATCATGCCACTGACCTGGTCATTTGGCGAGATCGCAGCCTTGCGTTTCGAGGGACGGGAAAAGGATGATTTTGTCTCGGTGAAACACAGCTTTCGCATCGGCTTCGACAGCATGCGTTCGGTCCTGTTTTACCTGGTCATATTATTGGCTCTGATCACGGGTGAGGTTGCACTGAACCTGTTGGGATGGATCCCTAACCTTTCTATGAGCCTGCTCGGGATCGTTCTGAATCTGAATATGGGTATTTCCCTGTTGATCATTTTCCTGCTCATCATCATGGCCTACATTCCGGGGATAATGCCCGCACATATTCTCTACCGGCAGGAGCACCGGAATGATTTCAGGAGCAGCCTGGTGGTGCTGGGTATGTTGGGGCGAAAGTTCCTGAGGTACACATTTGTGGAAATCCCCGCCATATTCTTTGGGGCGTTGATGCTGATTATCCCGGCAGCCCTGCTGGTACTTACGTTCCTGGTGACCGATACGATCAAGGATACCGTTCTGGAATACCGGGTGGTACAGCTGGAAAGAGACAGCGGTTCAGAGGATACTGTGGCGGCCAGTATCACCCGGAACAAGGTCGAAAGACTGGAGTTGTACCAGGATGTTCCGCTGCTGGCACCCGGAACCATCGTGGAGATGATGGACGGAAACCGTATCGCAGCAATGGAGCAGAGGATCGCTGCAACGGGGCAAAGGATCATGGACACTGAACTGCGCATCTCTGTCCTGGAAGACAGGATCACTTCCGTGGAGGAGGATTCCGTAACACCATATACAAGTGAAATTGCACGTGAAGAGAGGAGCCTTGTGCAGGAGGTGGAACGCCTGGCAATCATGGAAGCCGACCTGCGGGAGCTGAAGCGCAGGAGGGCACAGATGCCTCTGCTTTACCTGTTTATCGGGATCATGGTCTCGGTGTTTGGCGGGCTTGTGCTGGCTGTGTATATCGCCTATATCGGCAATGTATATTATGAATTATACGGGATGAAGGAGGATGGTAAACCGTCCTACCGGACCCGGATCCTGGGTGAAATGCGTATGAAAGATCCCAATCAGCCCCTGCTTGGATTCACGCTGCTGGGTGTCCTCGGAATTCTCATCTACTTAGCAATGAGGTTCAACTGGCTGGCAATTTTACAACATCCGGGCATCTGACAACATTTCCGGAGCAATTATCGGTTCCGGGGTTGATGAAGGTTCTGCACTTCATACAGTTCCCGCAGCTCCTTCACAACATTTTCGATGGCCGCATCGTCGAAGCCCTTTTCCTTTGCGGCCTCTTCAAGGGTGCCCCAGATGGGCTCGCCGCAGGCGATGCATTTGATCCCTTTTTCGCGCAGGTACCTCACCGCGGCGGCGGATTGGTGCACGATCTCTTCAATGGTGGTTTCCTTTGTGATATGCATGTCGAATGTTGTTTTTCCGGTGCTGCGTATTTATATGTTCAACAAATAAGTATGTAAAACACAAGTACAACCAAAGATAAAGATTTTAGTGCGTAAGAAATGTGATTTTTGTCACGCAACCACTGCAGCAGTAGTATGCAGGAAAAGGCTAAAGGAAGAGATGGCGGGGAAAGCTGCAGTTAAAATACATGTGGCACCTACCATCGTTTTTGTTATTTTTGTTTTCCGGACAAGGATGGCCTTACCCCGGGACAAGGATCGTATTCATCCTGAGTATCGAAAACCTGATGACAGGATCATATTTTTCCGGATAAGGATAATTTGAACATTAAAGATAGTACCATGACACCCGATCGCGAAAAAGCACTCGAATTGCTGCACCAACACGTAAAGAACGAGAAGATGATCATCCACTGCCTCTCCTCCGAGGCCGTGATGCGCGGACTTGCGCGGCACCTGGGAAGAGACGAGGACCGCTGGGGGCTGGCAGGATTGCTCCACGATATCGATGTGGAGGTTACCCATGCCAAGCCCACTGTACATGCATTGAAAGCAGGGGACCTGTTGGCGAATCTGCAGCTGGATGAGGAGATCCTGGATGCCATCCGGATGCACAATGAGGAGGCTGCCGGGAAGGAGCGCACGACAGAATTTCAGCATGCACTGGCAGCAGGGGAAACCATCACGGGGCTGATCTATGCCACGACCCTGGTGTATCCTGACAAAAAAATTGCCAGCATCAAATACAAATCAGTAGCCAAGCGAATGAAACAGCCCGCCTTTGCCGCCAGTGTGAAAAGGGAAAACATCATGGAGTGCGAAAAGATCGGCATCCCGCTCGACGAGTTCATCCGGATTTCTGTCGATGCCATGCGGGAGATCCATGAGGAGATCGGGATTTAGTTCGCATTCGAATGTACCACCTGGTGTCCGACCAGCCGGTCGTAGCGGTCTCCCTGACCACGGTGGTAGAACAGGACCAGGTACTCGTTCTTTGTCTGGTAATGGCTCCCTTCGATCTCCGCGATATCCACCACATTCCGGTCGTCGGGCAGAAAAACATACCGGTAATTGTGGATGCCCTGCTTCAGTAAAAGGGTGGCCTTGTAGGCAGATGCATCCATATCGTATTCCATCCTGTTCATGGGGGTGAACTGCCAGTTGGTGGTCGCCCCGGCAATATATACATCGCCATCTGCCAACGGGAATGGCATATCGAGTGTGAAATGTACAAACACATAGTCTGCTTCCAGGGAAGGTTCACGCACATTGGCCGCCTCGATGAAGAATTTCCCGTTCAGGTCGTCCCGGTCGAAGTAGAGATGCGCAGGATTGGGCTCGTCTGTTTTCAGGTGAAAATGAAAATAATCCAGGTAATCGATGGCCGCAATATGATATTCGCGCACCTGCGTGTTCCGGGTATTGAACATCCTGAATTCGTTGCCCGCCGGAAAGATATTCTCTTCCTGGTAATCGTACACCAGTTCGCCGGGGTTCACGAACAATGGCTGCAGGCGGGTGATCCCGTAATCCCAGATCCCGTTCTGGTAGATGGCAAGCGAGGTCTCCCTGAAAGGATCGTCGATGCGGTAGCCGGGATGGGAGATGGTTACATCCACCTCATGACTGTTTTCCCTGTATGTTGAAAGGACCGGGCGGTGTGCACTGGCGCGAATCGTGACGATTGCCTCGGAAACCAGGAAGCGGCGGGTAAACACGACCTGTTCAGGATCATAGTCACGGTACACCACCAGGAGGTAATTTCCCGACAGTTTGAAGCGGAGTTCCTCGTTGGGCAGTTCCAGCCGGTAGTGATTGTAATTATAATAGGTATTGAAGGATCCTTCCACGTTATCTATCCGGTTCTCAAAATATCCCTCCAGG
>CAZPTO010000037.1:0-15153 GCA_964589155.1 uncultured Bacteroidaceae bacterium
ACCAGGATAGGGGCAATATTACCTTCCTGCCTGGCTTCGGCAAGCGCTTTCGGAATTGCAGCATGTGCATCTTCATAGGTAAACGGATCGTATGGATCAAAATCCCCGGCCCAGTATTGTCCCTGTCCGTATTGCCATTCGATCACATCGTGCCGTGCCTGCTTGTTCCATCCCTGGATAAAGCCGTTTTGCATAATGATCATTACGAATGCCACGGAAAGGATAAATACATTCAGAAGGGTCCTTAGCCCGGCACCCACCAGGTTTTTATAAGCTAATTTTATTGATAGCATGACGTGCCTCCTTTCAGTTTTTAACTTGTTCATCCTTCACCACTCTGCCATCTTCAAGGAAGATGATGCGGCGCAGATACTGGATCACCTTATCATCGTGCGTGGCGAATAGAAAAGTTGTATTGAGTTCCTTGTTCAGATGCTCCATGGTCTGGAGAATGTGGTGAGAGTTTTCCGCATCCAGGTTGGCGGTGGGTTCATCCGCCAGCACCATTTCAGGTTTCTTCACCATGGCACGTGCAATGGCAACGCGCTGTGATTCACCCCCTGACAACTGCTTCGGTTTTGATTTGACTTTACTGGTCAATCCTACCCATTCCAGCGATTCCATCACCGCTTTTTTTCTTTCTGATCCTGACATTTTCAGAAGCAGCAGCGGGAATTCCACATTTTCGTACACGGTATATACGGGCATGAGGTTATACGTCTGGAAAATAAATCCCATATGTTTCTTCCGGAGCACGGATGCTCTTTTTGCGCCGATACTTTTAATGGAGGTACCAATTACATTGGCATCCCCCTGCGTTGGATCATCAAGCGAGCCAATAATGTTGAGCATTGTCGTTTTTCCTGAACCACTGGGTCCTACCAAACCTGCAAATTCACCTGTTTTGATCTGAAGATTGATGTCCTCCAGGGCTGTAAAATATCCGCCGCCGATAGGAAACTTCTTCACCAGGTGGTTGACGTCTATGATCGTGTTGTTATTCATTTTATTCCAAGTTTTGTGTTGTTGTTACATGTTTTTATATTGCCGGGTGTTAATATCAACCTGGCCGCAGCCGGATGTAACCGCTTGCTATGGATCAGGGTCATCATTCTGGACATATTCACTTACTCCCCATCCTTTTATGATCAGTGGGTACCCAGGGTGCAAAGCAATTATTTTGAATAATGTGCGCATTGGTTTAGTAATTAAATACTGCCATCAGTTGAAAACCGGCACCGCTGAAAAGTGAGGCCTCCTGCTGAAAGTTGTACAACTG
Source organism: uncultured Bacteroidaceae bacterium (assembly GCA_964589155.1). GTDB lineage: Bacteria > Bacteroidota > Bacteroidia > Bacteroidales > M55B112. The sequence continues at coordinate 1,280 of CAZPTO010000037.1, forward strand.
GTAATTATCAGGATTCCAGAATGCCATGGTATAAAAGGTCCACCGGTCGAAGGTCATCGACCAGTTGATGAACCGGTACACGTCCTTGTTGGTAAAGTCATAAAAAACGATGGCAGACAGGTCATGGATGATATTCAACGGGTAGGATACAGTAGCTCCCAGGAACGAAAGTTGCTGATCCGTGGCAAAGGGCTTTTCACCGGCGAGGAGAAAAAATCCTTCACTCATTATGTTCACTCCATTGCCAATGTTGAATGTATAGTCCATCCCGGCATTGAGCAGGGAGGTGTAATCGATCGGTGAGAAGTCGAGATTATGCTGTGTCAGCGATCCTTCCAGCCACATGCCTGCGCCCAGGTCTACTTTGGTGTCGAATGCGATCCTGTTCTCAGGATAGCTCTTTCCCAATTTCATGGAATCCGGCAGTACAGCATCGGGATCTGCTTCCCTGTGATGGAAGGATACGGCTGCCTCACCTATGTATATCGGAACCTGCACGCGTCCACCAAATTCAAATCCTCTCTCCTTAGTTGGAAATTGTTCCAGGCCCTTTCTTTCATCGTTGCCGTAAAGCCCCCAGAGCCATATGTTGGCGTTGTTCAGGAAATAGTACCTGCCCAGCAACCCATATACTCCGTCGGTCAGTTGCAGGGGATCCCTCGGATCGATCCTGTCAAACCACATCAGCGGACGGAGCATCCTGGCCGAGCCAAAATTGATTTTTTGCAGTCCGGCCCTCAGTTCCCATTGGTTGCCTGCGATTTTTACCCAGGTCCGGTACAGGCTGAAATTACTTTCGTACCCAAGTGTGTCGCTTCCGGCATAAGTTGCGGTTCCCCATATGTTCAGCGATCCTTCGCCTTCCAGGTACAACTTGCCTATCGGAACTTCAAAAGTAAGTTCCGGGAGGTAGCGGAGCCCGCCCTGCACCTGGAACGGGTCGGTGGGATTGACCGTTGTCCAGCCGATGGCCTGACCGCTGAAGTTCAGCGTCTGTGCATCCGTGGCAGCTGAAATGGCCAGGAGCAGAAGTAATCCTGTAATGTGACGGTAATGCAACTTATGAGCAATATGTATGTGTATAGATTTCATTTCTCCGGGTTCCTGTTTGCAATACCATAAAAGAAAAACCGGGTCAGCTCCATGGCCAGTTCATTGGGATCCCGGTACATTTTCAGCAGGTTTTCATCTTTGAGCATATCATAGATGTGGTTCAGAAAATAGATGATGAAATCTGGTTTTACATCCTGCCTGATCTCCCCTTTTTTTTGTGCTGCTACATAGTCAGCGTGGACGATTTCCAGTACCTTCCGGGTCATATTCTGCATGTATTCCATCATCTCGGGTTCTCCATGGATCATCAGGTCATCCATGAACTCACTGCTGATATCTGCCGTTCCCTCCATTTTCATCTGGAGCTGCATTTCGATCTTCTCTGTAAAAGGCACTTCACTGTTCATAATGGCCTTGTAACGATCCAACGACTCTTTTAATGTTTTTTCCATGATGGCCTTGACCAGTTCCATTTTGTTGGCAAAGTATTTATAGTACGTCATTTTACTGACCTGGGCAGCGGTACATATCTCCTCAATGGTTACCCTCTTGAATCCATGCTTCCAGAAAAGCGTCTTCCCGGTCGCGAGGATCTGCTTCTTCTTTTTCGGTGTATACATAACAATTAAAAATATACGAAATAAGTAAAATAGAACTAATATCGTACAATATTACACTATTAGTAAATTCAAGTCAAGGAAAATCGTAAAAATATTTTGAAATGCAGCTTGCGGAATGTTACATGCAGTTTTCGGAATGTCAACTGCACGGGCCCTCAAATCAACCGGGAATGGTCTTGATGTGCGCTGAAAAACAGCGGTTTGTTGCCATTTTCAGAGTGTTTAGTTGACATGGTCATACAAAAAATACTATCCGATAAGCCACTTTAGCGGCGATAGCAGCGTTAGTCGCGATCGGATAGTATTTACGAAAAAAGGGTGCCCTTTTGAGACACCCTCTGTAAGGTCGCTGTCTTTATGTTTTCTGCTCAATCTTGATATTTATTCCCCCGACTTTCCATAGTTAGGCAGCACCCTTGCACTCGGATCATTGACATTGCAATTTTCCCAGTTTTTGTTCGGCATCCAGAAATCAACAACACAATGGGACTGGCCCGGGAAATGTGACTCAAAGATATCCCTGTACATCAATGATTCCTTGGAAATCGGGGTGGCGTGTGCATATTTCTTTTTGGCAGCTGCCAGATCTGCATCCGAATACATCTCTCCGGCATATTGCTTCAGGTAATCAGTTACACTGTGTCCGACTGCATCCGAAAATGCTGCTTTTTCCCTGTAGAGAATATCATGTGGAAGATAGTCTCCTTCGAATGCTTTCCTGAGCAGGTATTTGCCCACACCGGTGAAATTCATCTTCAGTTCCGGGCGGATGGCCATCACGTAATCGACAAATTCAAGGTCCCCGAAAGGCACACGGGCTTCGAGTCCGCAGGATGAGATGCTCCTGTCGGCACGCAATACATCATACATGTATATTTCACGCAACCTTTTTTCAGCCTCCTCCTGGAATGCAGAGGGTGAGGGAGCAAAATCAGTGTATTTATAACCAAAGATCTCATCACTGATCTCCCCGGTCATCAGCACTTTGATATCCGTGTTTTCACTGATATATTTGGATACCAGGAACATCCCCATGGAGGCCCGGATGGTTGTAATGTCATAGGTTTCGATATTGTAGATCAAAGTGCTCAGGGTATCGAAAATATCCTGCCGTGAGAACAGAACTTCGGTGTGATCTGCACCCAGATAGTCCGCAACGATCCTGGCATACTTCGTATCGATCGCATCCTCATCAATCCCTACGGCGAAGGTACGGATCGGCTTGTCCATCACCTTGGCAGCAATGGCACAGACCAGGCTGGAATCCAACCCGCCACTGCAGAGAAATCCTACCGGCACATCCGATTGCAATCGCTTTTCGACTCCTTCTGTCAGGGTCCGGTTGATATTTTCCAATACTTCTTCCAGCTCATGATCAGAGAATTTTTCAACTTTGGCGATGTCGTTGTAGCACACAAATTTTTCACCGTCGTATACATGGCCCGGAGGAAATGGTTTTACCTCATCACACATCACGGTTAGTGCCTTCATTTCACTTGCAAAAAGAATGGCCCCGTCTTTGTCATACCCGTAAAACATAGGCCTGATCCCAATCGGATCCCTTGCAGCAACGTATGTGTCCTTTTCTTCGTCATAAATGACACATACAAATTCAGCATCCAGTCGCTTCGCAGTTTCAATAATGCCCAGTTCCTTATACATGGGTATGATTACCTCACAGTCGGAAGTAGATTGAAAATCGTGTTTTCCTGCGTAATCTTCGAGTAGCTGCGGGTAATTATATACCTCTCCATTGGCCACAAGGTAAATCCCGCCATACTCCATTGGCTGGTTACCATCATCCGAAACATCCATGATCTTCAACCGGTGAAATCCCATCCAGCCTTTATCAGCAAATTCAGCATACAGGCTGTTGTCCGGACCACGGTACTTGATCTTTTGAAATTCGCTTACTGCCTTCAGGCGCGTCATTTTGTCGCTTCCGGTATAAACTGCAAATCCGCACATAACTCTTATAGTAATATTTAAATCATTAGTAAAATAGGGTGTAAAGATATAAAATTGTAATTAAAAACAAGAAAAAAATGATAAAACATACATAAAATAGCTTTGTTTCTTAGAAATTATATATTTTTAATGCCAGAGATGCAGCCATCTCTTCATTCAGCAGAGGTGTATTTTTTTCCGGGGGGGGGAAGGGAGGTGACTGAAATATATGCCGATAATTTATATATTTACTCGTGTTTACCAGCTGAACAAACATTATGAAGAACACAACTGACCGCCGGGATTTCATCAGGAAAACAATGTTCACTGCAGGAGCGCTTACTGTTATACCAAGACATGTGCTGGGGGGACCCGGATTTACTGCTCCTTCTGACAAGATCAATTTCGGTTATATCGGAACAGGAAAGCAGGTAAAAGGCCTGCTCAACAGTTTTATAAAGTTGCCTGAAGTAAAAGTGGTCGCTGCTGCCGATGTGGATGCAAAGAAGCTGGCAAGATTCAAGGGGTGGGTGGAGGCCTACTACAGTGAAAATCCGCCAAAGAAAAAATACAAGGGATGTGACACTTACTCAGATTACAAAGCGCTGCTTGCGCGGGGGGATATTGATGCGGTGATCGTCGCAACGCCTGACCACTGGCATGCCATTCAGTCTATAGATGCGCTCAATGCGGGGAAAGATGTGTATTGTGAGAAGCCGCTTGCGCATACCATCGAAGAGGGCAGGGCCATGGTGAATGCAACCAGGAAGAATGACCGGGTACTACAGACGGGAAGTATGCAACGGTCCTGGAAAGATTTCCGGAAGGCATGTGAGCTGGTCCGGGGCGGATATCTTGGTGCAATCACAAAGGTATTGGTGAACGTAGGGGGTCCCGGGAAATTTTGCGATCTTCCGGCACAGCCGCAACCCGATTACCTTGATTGGAACGCATGGGTGGGACCGGCGGTCTGGAGACCTTACAACGCGGTGCTCTCTCCACCTATCGAAGACAGTGGCTGGCCCATGTGGCGTGACTATATGGCATATGGCGGAGGAATTTTTGCTGATTGGGGCGCGCATATGTTCGATATTGCACAGTGGGGCCTCGGCATGGATGATACCGGTCCTGTGCGTATCATTCCCCCGGCAGAACGCATGGCCCGGTGGGGAGTTACTTTCATATATGACAATGGCATAGAAATGGTGCATGAGGATTTTGGCAGGGGATACGCGGTTCGGTTCATCGGGTCGGAAGGAACGCTGGATGTCAGCAGATCTTTTCTGGACAGTAATCCTGAAAACCTTGTCAATGCAACAATTGGAGAGGAAGAGAGACAATTGTACCACAGCGACAACCATTACAAGGATTTTATCAGCGCCATTAAAAACAGGACCAGGCCAGTTGCCGACGTGGAGATCGGTCACCGATCCGCTACAGTGTGCAGCCTTGGCAATATTGCATATCAGCTGGCACGTCCGCTGGAATGGGATCCTGTGATGGAGCTGTTTAAAGATGATGCCATTGCCAACCGGCTCAGGTCCAAGGCATACAGGGAAGGATACAGTTTAGGCTAGGCATCATGATCAATAATCCCTGAGCTCACGGTCTTCATAGCCGAACCTGTCAGATACGAGCCCAATGATCTCGTTGGCCGAACTTTCAATGGGTTTATTGGTCACGTTGATCTTGGTGAATCCCCCTTTTTCGAATATGAAATTGGCATACCTGAGCTCTTCCCTTACTTTGACCTGGTCCACGTAAGTTGCGTTGTGGGTATCACCCATCTGGCTCAATCTTTTGTTACGGATCGAGATCAGGTGGCTCAGGCTGATGGTGAGCCCGAATACGCGGCGCGGATCAACATTGAATAATTCATTTGGTGGTTCGATGCCCTTGACCAGCGGGATATTTGCCACTTTCCATCCGAACATGGACATGTAAACACTCAGGGGTGTTTTACCGCTCCTTGATACACCGGTAAGAATGATCTCAGCATTCTGAAGCCGCTGCGGATTCAGCCCGTCGTCGTGGTTCATGGTGTAATCAATGGCATCCATCCTTTCGAAGTATTGATGATTGATACGCCTGTATAGCCCGGGAATAGCTACAGATTTAAGTCCCAGTTCCTGTTCAAGGAAATCTGCAAGCGGTCCCATAAAGTCGATGTTCCTGACTCCCTGGCTTTCGCATTCTTTCAGAAGCTCTTTCCGAAGTTCGGTCTTCACCATGGTATGTACCAGCAATCCACAGGCATTTTTTACCTTCTGAACCACTTCACGGATTTTTCTTACGTTTTGAACATTGGGGATGACCTTGACAGGAATATTGTCGTTCTGGTATTGTATGATCAGCGAGTGCACCATGGTATGCCCGGCAAGGCCTTTTCCCCCCGACACCACGAAAACAGGTATCGTGGTGTTCTTCTTTTTTCCGACAGGCACTTTTCCCATAGCAAGCGTGAATTATTGAGATCCCGATATTTATGCAATGGGGATCAGTGTTGGTTCAATCAGAGATTCCGCATTTTGCATTTTATGGTTTTTATTGTGTTCCGGCTTGCTCACCTCCAAACTCCATCAGGTAAGCTTTGATGAAATCATCCAGTTCTCCATCCAGGACTGCCTGTACATTACCTGTTTCATGATTGGTGCGCAGGTCCTTCACCAGTTTATATGGATGCAACACGTAGTTCCTGATCTGCGATCCCCATTCGATCTTCTTTTTATTGCCTTCCACTTCCGATTGCTTTTCACGTCTTTTCTGAAGTTCGATCTCGTACAGGTGCGATTTCAGGATCCTCAGGGCATTTTCCCGGTTTTTCAATTGCGAGCGCGTTTCAGTATTGTCAACCGTGATCCCGGTGGGCAGGTGCTTTACCCTGACCCCGGTCTCCACCTTGTTTACATTCTGTCCACCGGCACCACCCGATCTGAATGTATCCCACTCAATGTCCGCCGGGTTGATATTGATCTCAATGCTGTCGTCGATCACAGGCGCCACAAACACCGAAGCAAAAGAGGTATGCCTCCGGTTGGCGGAATCATAGGGAGAGAGCCTGACCAGCCGGTGCACACCTGTTTCACCTTTCAGGTAGCCGTAGGCATAATCACCTGTGAATTCCAGCGTAACAGATTTGATCCCTGCCTCATCCCCGGGGAGGTAGTGTAGTTCCCTGACTTTATAGTCGTTTTTTTCACCGTACCTGATGTACATGCGCATGAGCATCTCAGCCCAGTCGGTACTCTCCGTGCCGCCTGCACCCGGATTGATCTTCAGGATCGCTCCAAGTGCGTCTTCCTCGTTGCGGAGCATGTTTTTGGATTCCAGGGATTCAGTGAGCCGGGTGGCTTTGTTGTATTGTTCATCCACCTCCGCTTCTGACGCCTCGCCTTCTTCCAGGAATTCGGCAAGTACCTTCAGGTCTTCCACGGCGGTTTCAACCTCACTGAAGGCACTGGTCCATGATTTCAGTCTCGATATTTTTTTCATCTGCTGCTCGGCTGTTTTCGGGTCATCCCAAAAATCTTCAGCCTGGGTCAGCCGCTCTTCCTCTTCAATGGAACGTAGTTTGGCATCTACGTCAAAGATGCCTCCTTAACGCAGCCAGGCGATCAATAAGGTCTTTTAATTCTTCAGTGCTGATCATTATTTCGTTTTTTTGTAAAGATAGCTTTTCGGCCCGAAGCCTCAAAACGGAAAAATTCATGTATCTTGTTCGTTTTTACAGGCAATGCCAAAATAGTTGGAAGGACCCTGATTTTCCGGATGCGCTATTTGCACACCAACATGCCTATGTTCATTGGGCGTTTCTTCCGACAAAGGCATACAAATGAAAAGTATATGAGAAAAGCAGGATACATACTCATCGCGATCGGCATACTGATGGCCGGATGTAATATCAACACGGGCAAACAATTGAATGTGATGGTGGTGGCAGGAGGACATCGTTTTGATACGACGGAATTTGTAGAGATGTTCAATAAGATAGAAGAGATTACCTTTGATACGGTGATGCAGCCACGCGCCAACAACATGATTGCCGCTGGTGAAACATCGCAGTACGATGTGATTGTTTTCTATGACATGTGGCCTGCTGCCGACAGCGCAGTAAAAGCCGGGTACCAGGAGCTGCTTGGGAAGGGGATCGGGATGGTGTTCCTGCACCATGCACTGGCCGGATACCAGCAATGGGTTGAATATGCAAATATTGTTGGTGGAAAATACCATAGTCCGAAGTCGTACGTGGATTCATCCATGTATTCAAACTACCGGCACGATATTGAAATGGACGTTACTGTTCTGCGAAGTGATCACCCCGTCACCAGGGATGTTCCGGATTTTACTATTCTTGATGAGGGGTACGGCAATATTGAAGTCAAACCGGACGTGATGACACTCTTAACCACCAACCATCCGGATGCATCGGAAGAGGTAGGTTGGGTAACTACCTATAAAAATTCAAAGATTGTTTACCTGATGTTCGGTCACGACAAAAACGCATTCGAAAACGAAAATTACCAGGAACTCATTGTAAATTCCATTGATTTCGTGTATCGACAGGGCCAATTTAATTAATGCTCCTGTACCCGGTCGAGTGACCGGTAAACCTCCTCTGCAGTAAAGCCTTTTTGTGCAGCGTATCGCAGCACTTTCGCCTTGTTGGCTGGGATGTTCAGATTCCCTGCGGATCGCATTTTGTGGCGGATCAGCTGGTCCAGTATTTCAGTATACGCATCTTCATTGATCTCCCTGAGGGCTTCATTAATGACATCCTCCGGCAGTTGTTTTTGCCGGAGTGCATAGCCGATCTTGATACGGCCCCATTTGTTGAATTTCAGCTTGTCCTTTACGAAATAGCGGGCAAACCTGGTATCATCCAGAAACTTTTGCTCCACAAGGCAGGCAATGGCTTTGTCTGCTTCCTGCTCAGCCAGACCCCAGGAGATCATTTTGGTCCGCACATCGTGGCTGCATTTTTCTGCCGTGCTGCAGAGTTTTGCTGCCCTGGTAATTATTTTATCGTAGTCTGCCATCCTGTTCTGCCACTATTCTGTGTGTTTATATTTCTGCTTTTATGAACCTGTCTTTTCCATGAATATCCTTCATCAACCTGGGGTTTTTGAATCCCGCCTCCATAAACAGGGCCGTTGTTTCTTTGCCGAAAAGCTCATTGATCTCCACCCAGACCGCTCCCCCCTTAGCAAGTGCATACAACCCGTACTTTGCGATGGCGCGATAAAAAACCAACGGATCCGCGTCAGAAACGAACAGGGCGGTACCGGGTTCATTTTTTGTCACCCTGGGATGCATCATCAATTGATCGGTTTGGGTTACGTAGGGCGGATTGCTCACGATGAGATCGTATTGAACATCCCCGGGATCATCGGCCAGTTCAAGAATATTTGCACGATAAAAGTTTACCGCGGCATTGTTCCTGGCTGCGTTTTTCCTGGCTACTTCAATGGTGCCCGGCTCAATGTCTATTGCATCTGTTTTGCTATTGGGGATGTAGTGAGCAAGTGTGATTGCGATGCAGCCGCTGCCTGTACCAATATCGAGGATCCGGGGGCTGGTGGAATTGCTTTCCTGGAGCACCTGGCTGACCAGCTCTTCAGTTTCAGGCCTTGGGATCAGCACACGCTCATCCACATAAAACGGCAGGTCAAAAAATCTTGTTTGACCTAAAATGTATTGAATCGGCCGGTTTTTATGCAATTCATTGACAATTTTCGTAATTTCGGACCGAATTTGCTGTTCCGGTTCTGCCGAAGGGTTCTTTAGTATGGTATATTCTGAATAACCAACATGATCAAGGACCATTCGTGCGATGGATACAGCTTCATTGCCGGGAAACAGATCTGTAAGTTCTGAGATCAGATCCCGCCTTGTGGCTGCAATATCTTTATTTCCCCGGGCCATGAACCAAAGATAAGAATTAAGATGTTGATGCACGCGGATGACAACATATATATGCGCCGTTGCTTTGAGCTGGCTGCCCATGGATTAGGAAATACCCGTACCAATCCGCTGGTCGGGTCGGTTATCGTACATGATGGCCGGATCATCGGTGAGGGGTACCATCATGAATACGGTGGTCCCCACGCTGAAGTGAATGCCATCCGGAATGTCAGGGACAAATCAGTGCTCTCTGAATCTACCATCTATATTAACCTTGAGCCTTGTTCCCATTTTGGGAAGACCCCTCCCTGCAGTACACTCATACAAAACCACAAGATCCCGCGGGTGGTCATTTCCAACAAGGATCCGTTTCCCAGCGTAAGCGGGAGGGGGATTGAGGCCATCAGGAAGGCAGGCGCCGAGGTGGTCGTTGGTGTATTGGCTGACGAAGGTGCTTTCCTGAACAGGCGATTCCTGACTTTTCATGAGAAGAAACGCCCGTATGTGATCCTGAAGTGGGCCGAAACAGCGGACGGTTTTATCGATATTCTGCGCCAGGAGGGGGACCCGGTAGGAACCAACTGGATCACAGATGAGGTGGCACGCACCCTGGTGCACAAATGGCGTTCGGAGGAAGCCGGGCTGATGGTGGGTACCAATACTATCATTGCTGACAATCCCCGCCTGAATGTACGTCGCTGGACCGGCAGCAGTCCGCTGCGCATCGCATTTGACAGGAACGGACGTGTGCCCGAGACGGCCAATATTCTTGATAACAGCCAGGATACGCTCGTGTTTACATGTGACCAGGAAAAATACTCAGGCAAGACGAACAGTGTACTGATTGATCATGATTACAGGCTTGAAGATATACTACAGGAACTGTATGACCTGAAGATTATATCCATTTTCGTGGAAGGAGGCCGCCAGATCCATAATAGTTTCATACGTTCAGGACTTTGGGACGAAGCCCGGGTATTCAAAGGCAAGATCCTTTTCTCCCAGGGCGTTGAAGCGCCCGAAATTGAGCAGCAACCCCATGAGACCATGTTTTTTGAAGGAAGTGAATTGCAGGTCTATTATAATGAGCGTGCGCACGACCATACAACGCATCTTAAGGAAATCGACGAGTGAGACCAGGTGTGCCTGCCAGTTCTTGACAGCGGCAGCTAAGAATGAAAAAAGATGTTCAAGCAATGTAGGGTTTTCTAGGAGCCTGAATTACTTCCCGGGGTCCGGACCCTGCCGATATTTGATTCTACAGCTGCGTACTTGATCGCGGTGGGATCCCAATCGGGTTCTTTATCGATCAGATCCAACACTTCTGAAGGATGGCTGGCTACCTGCCAGATCTTACCATGCAGCGGGCGCATGAAATTCTCGCGTATCATCTCCTCAAAATGCTTCAGCAGCGGATCGTAAAAATTGTTGGTGTTGAGGATGATGATCGGCTTCAGAAACTGACCGAGCTGTTTTAGTGTGATCGCCTCAAGCAGCTCTTCCAGGGTTCCTACACCACCAGGCATCGAAATGATGGCATCCACACCCTCCATCATTTTCAATTTGCGTTCATGCATGGATTCCACCACCTGCATGGCATCAAGTCCCGGGTGTGCCCATCCCATCTCCTGCATGAAACCGGGAATGATCCCATTGACACTGGCACCTTTCCTGAGCATTACATCTGCCATCACCCCCATGATCCCTACGGATCCGGCTCCGTAGTTCATGGCTATGTCATGCGCTGCAAGGATCTCTGCCATCTCTTTCCCTGCTTCAAGGTAGGTGGGGTCAATCCCCGGGCTGGACGCTGCGAATACACAAATGGTCTGCATGATCAGGTAAAATAAAACCGCAGGAGCGCAATCATCGGGATGATGTCACCTGCGGTAATTCAATACAATAAGTTTATTTACAGCAATCCCTCGAGCTTATTGACCAGCGCACTTTTTGGCACTGCGCCCACCTGCTTGTCGGCAATTTCTCCGTCTTTGAAAAAGAGGATTGTCGGGATATTCCTGATGCCATATTTCTGGGTTATCCCGGGATTACTGTCCACATCCAGCTTGGTCACTACGGCCTTACCGTCATAATCGTTTCCTATCTCTTCCACGATCGGACCTACCATCCTGCAGGGTCCGCACCATTCTGCCCAGAAATCAACGATAACCGGCTTGTCTGATTTTAGCACCAGCTCTTCGAAATTGCTGTCTGTTACTTCTATTGCCATAATTAATATTTTAAGATTGTGTATTGAAATTTAACACAAAAATATATAAAATGTTTATCACACCAACCTGAATTCTATCTCAGGTGTATTGTTTAGGTATTCAATAAACTCCTCACTCAACTCTACCTGCCTGTTCCTGCTGAATAAATTAACCTTCAGATTTGTTTCCGGGTCGGTGATATTTATTTTCAGCACCTTACCTTTGGAGGTTACTGTATGCTGCTCGAGTTCCGCGATCAGGTTTTCATTGACTGCCGAAAGTGGGATACTGAGATCGACTGCCCTGACCATTTTCTCCCGCACTTCGGAGAGGAGTTCGATGTGTTTCACCTTCAGGGAGTAGACTACTTTCCCGGGCTCATCCCTGGGACGCCATTCATTTACTGAGGCCCTGATCAGCAAAGCGATTTCCGGGTTAAAAAAATGTTTGAATTTCACATAATCGTCTCCGCGCAAACGGACAGTAAAAGATTCTGTGAAATCTTCGATGACCGCCATCAGGTAAGGCTTGTTCCTCCATTGATCAACAGTGTCCCTGATGGTTTTTACGATCCCGCAGAAGGTAAAGTCACGTCCTGACAGTGCCTTCAGGTCGCTCATTTCGTGCAGGTTTGTAGTACAGAAAGAGTCGATCTCTGTCTGGAAACGGTCCAGCGGATGTGCCGTCAGGTACATGCCGATCAGCTCTTTTTCCCTGTTGATCTTATCCAGCAGGTGCCAGTCGTCTATATCAGGCGGTTCAGGCTTTGCGATAGTACCCTGGCTCATTTCCCCGAAAAGGTTTTGCTGTGGCGTATTGAGTTCATATTGGTGTTTGTTGCCATATTTGATCAGGCGCTCCACGAAGGTGGCTTCGTTTTCCTCCACATCAATGTATTGCCTGCGGGTAATTTCTCCAAGAGAATCGAAGGCGCCTGCAATTGCAAGGCTTTCCAGTGTTTTCCTGTTGATGGAAGAAAGATTGTTGCGTTCCACGAAATCGTAGATATCCAGGAATTTGCCATTTTTTTTCCGCTCTTCGATCAGGTGCTCCACTGCTGATTCACCCACGCCCTTGATCGCATTCAGACCAAACCTGATATTACCGTCCTTGTTGACAGTAAATTTCAGGTTACTCTCGTTGACACAGGGTCCGAGTACCGAGATTTCCATCCTGCGGCATTCATCCATGAACAAACCGATCTTCTTAATATCCGTGATGTTCCGGCTCAGCACTGCAGCCATGAACTCTGCAGGATAGTGTGCCTTCAGGTAGGCAGTCTGGTAGGACACATATGCGTAGCACGTGGAATGGGATTTGTTGAATGCATACTGCGCAAAGGCCTCCCAATCCTTCCATATTTTGTCGATGATTTTTTTGCTGTAGCCGTTTTTTTCGCAGCCTTCAGTGAACTTCACTTTCAGCTCGTCCATCATCTTGCGGATCTTCTTTCCCATGGCTTTGCGCAATGAATCTGCCTGTCCGCCGGTGAATCCTGCCAGCTTCCTGGAGAGCAACATCACCTGCTCCTGGTACACCGTGATGCCGTAGGTGTCTTTGAGGTACTCTTCCATCACCGGCAGGTCGTACTGTATCTTTTCCGAACCGTGCTTACGCCGGATGAAGCTGGGTATATATTCCATGGGACCCGGCCGGTAGAGGGCATTCATGGCGATGAGGTCTTCGAACCTGTTGGGCTTAAGGTCCCGCAGGTGTTTTTTCATCCCGGCTGATTCAAACTGGAACAAGCCGGTAGTGTCCCCCCTGGCATAGAGTTCGAAGGTCTTCTGGTCCTCGAGGGGAACATGCTCAATGTCGATCTCTTTCCCGGTGGATTCCTTTATGTTTTCGATTGTATCCTTGATGATAGACAGGGTTTTCAGTCCCAGGAAGTCCATCTTCAGCATCCCCACATCTTCAACATGTTTACCGTCATATTGGGTCACCAGCAGATCAGATTCCTTGGTTTTACAGATGGGAATATTGTCCGTCAGGTCGCTCCGCCCGATGATGATCCCGCAGGCGTGCAGGCCTGTCTGGCGGACGGATCCTTCAAGGGTTTCCGCATATTGCAGGGTATTGACCACGAGGGGATTGGTGGAATTTTTTTCCTTCCGCAGTTCTTCCACCTCTTTAAAAGCCT
>CAZPTO010000038.1:0-5759 GCA_964589155.1 uncultured Bacteroidaceae bacterium
CGGTAGGCGCTTTTCTCGATTGGGGACTCGACAAGGATCTGCTGGTCCCTTTCCGTGAGCAGCGGCAGCGTATGGAAAAAGGAAGATGGTACATTGTGTACATGACCGTTGATGAAAAAACCGACGGGTTGTTTGCCACCAACAAAATAGGACAGCGACTGGACAACACCCACCTGGAAGTAGAAGCAGGCGACGAGGTAGACCTGCTGATCCTGCAGAAGACTGACCTTGGTTTTTCAGCGATCATCAACAACAGGTACAAGGGACTTATTTTCGACTCCGATGTATTCAGGGATGTAAATGTAGGACAACAACTTACAGGGTATATCAAGAATATCAGGGAAGACAATAAAATTGACCTGAGCCTGCAGCCGGCCGGTTATCAACAATCCAGGGATACTCATACCGACCTGATCCTTCGCAAACTGATGGAAAACGGGGGTTCCCTACCCCTCAATGATAAAAGTCCTCCCGAAATAATATATAATACACTGGGTATTAGCAAGAAAGCCTTTAAAAAAGCCATTGGAGCCCTCTACAAGAGCCGGATAATAGAAATTACCGAAAACGGGATTGATCAGTTACAGGATGAAGCATCGGGTTGAATTATTGAGACATGGAAATACCCTGCTGTATAACCTCTCAACACTCCTTTGAAAATCCTGCCTTTAGTATTAATTTCGGCCTTCGTATATAAAAACAAATCTGACTGACGTGAAAAAAATTGCAATCCTGTTCATCGGAGCAGCTTTGTTGCTGCCTGCATGTAACTCAAATCAACAAGAGATGAATCCTTTATTATCCGGGTTTGATACTCCATTCGGAGTACCACCCTTCGACCAGATCGAATACGAACATTATATGCCCGCATTCCTGGAAGCGATGGAAATGCAAAATACCGAGATTGATGAAATCATCAGCAATGAAGCGGTGCCCACTTTTGAAAATACCATTGCAGCACTGGATTACAGCGGAGCAAAGCTGGATGCTGTAACCAATATCTTTTACAATATCAAATCGGCAAATACCAGCGATACGATGCAGGTCATTGCCAAAGAACTTGTCCCGATCAGGTCGGCCCACAAGAGCAATATCAATCTGAATGCAGACCTCTTTGAGCGCATCAAAACCGTTTATGATCAGAAAGATACATTGGAGCTCACTGAGGAACAGATGATGTTGCTGGATAAAATATACAAACGATTTGTCCGCAGTGGTGCCAGCTTAAATGAGGAAGATAAGGCGAACATGCGGAAGATCGACGAGGAACTCTCCATGCTGTCGCTACAATTTGGAGACAATGTACTGGCAGAGACCAATGATTATCTCCTGGTGGTCGAGCTGGAAGAAGACCTGAGCGGTTTGCCCGACGGTGTGATTGCTGCTGCTGCTGAAGCCGCCAGTCTGGCTGGAATGGAAGGCAAATGGGTGTTTACACTGCATAAGCCCAGCTGGATTCCTTTCCTGACATATGCCGACAACCGGGACCTGCGCGAAAAGCTTTACAAGGCAATGTACAATCGTTGCAACAATGGGAATACTTACGACAATAAGGAGATTATCAATAAAACCATCAAGCTCAGGACCGAACGGGCTAAATTGCTGGGATATGACAGTCATGCCGATTATGTCCTTGAAGAACGGATGTCCAAAACCGGGGATAATGTATACGAGCTGCTCATGAAATTATGGACACCGGCGCTGAAAATGGCAAAGGAGGAAGCAGCCATGATGCAGGACATGATTGACCGGCAGGGAGGTAATTTCAACCTGGCCTCCTGGGACTGGTGGTATTACGCTGAGAAGATAAGGAGAGAAAAATACGCACTGGATGATGAACAGCTAAGAGAATATTTCAGCCTGGAAGATGTCACCTCCGGGGTACTTGATGTAATTTACCGGCTGTACGGTATTACTTTCGAACGCCGGGATGATATCCCTGTCTACCATCCGGATGTGATCGCCTATGAACTCAAGGACAAGGATGGTTCACACCTGGGTATACAGTATATGGACTTTCACCCGCGTCCGGGTAAAAATTCCGGTGCATGGAGCACAAGCTATCGCAAGCAGCATGTACGCGACGGTGAAAATATCAGTACTGTTGGTTCCATCGTTTGCAATTTCTCCAAGCCATCAGGAGGCAAACCTGCTCTGATCTCATTTGATGAGGCCATGACATTCTTTCATGAAATGGGTCATGCCCTGCACGGTCAATTCTCTGATTGCACCTACCCGGGAATTTCAGGAACTTCTGTACCTCGCGATTTTGTAGAGTTGCCGTCGCAAATCATGGAGAACTGGGGAGAGCATCCTGAAGTGCTGAAAACCTATGCGAAGCATTATGCAACCGATGCACCCATCCCCGACGAACTGCTGCAAAAGCTTGAGGCCAGCAGCAAATTCAATATGGGCTTTGTGACCACGGAATACCTTGCTGCCTCAATTCTGGATATGGACTACCATACCATTACCGAAATAAGGGACCTGGACGTAAATGCATTCGAAGAGCAGTCCATGGAAGACATTGGTCTGATCGAGGAAATCATCCCCCGTTACAAATCCACCTATTTCAGGCATGTTTTTTCAGGTGGATATTCAGCCGGCTACTACAGCTATATCTGGTCTGAAGTACTGGATAAGGATGCATTCAATGCATTTGTTGAGTCTGGAGATCTGTTCAACCAGGAAGTAGCTGCTTCGTTCCGCAAACACATTCTTTCACAAGGTGGATCAAAAGAGGCCATGGAGATGTACCTTGACTTCAGGGGACAACAACCGGATGAAACAGCATTGCTGAAAGCCAGGGGACTGGAGTAGAACAGGGAGTTTACCCGTGTCTGTCTTTGTTCTGAATAACTTTATGTAGAATCCGTCAACAGAGCCGGAGTGTCGGGATCATAAAGTTCGAGAACAAGGCGCGCAAAAGTCTTAAGAAGCAGTATACTAAGTTATTCGAGGAATTAAGATTTTTGCAGTAACGCAGTTATCGGACTTTATGGACGGACTCTATGTAGAATACTTTTAAATTTCCGGGAAGGGTTGGTTTTTGCACCTAATTCATTACATTCGCACTCGCATTGAATTAGTGTGAAAAAAATAACTATGATGAAAATATACCCAAATCCTGCCAGGTCCCTGGCTTATGTAAGTATTCCGGCTGAAATGAAAAAAGGTGGAAACATGATTATCCGGAACAAAGTTGGTGAGATTATCCAGGAATGTATATTCTCAGAAAATAATGCGCACGTTATCCCGGTGGATCTCACCGGTCATCCCGCCGGTTTTTACAATGTTGCGCTTGCAGATGAAGTGTCTGAAATAAGTGCAGAATTGTTGAACCTGGTAGAGAGCGATAATACTGTTGTGGTCTAAACTCCGGATCCCCGCAGAATTGTTACCACGGTATAAAACAGGATTTTCATGTCGACAAATAGTGACATGTTCTCGATGTAAAGAATATCGTAACGCAGCCGCCTGATCATTTGCTCTACATTCTCGGCGTATCCATACTTCACCTGTCCCCAGGATGTTATACCGGGCTTGACCTTCTGAAGGTGGATGTAATGCGGTGCCTCCTCTGTGATCTTGTCAATAAAATACTTCCGCTCCGGCCTGGGGCCCACGAGCGACATATCTCCTTTCAGCACATTAAGAAAATTTGGGATCTCATCGAGCCGGTGTTTCCGCATGAACTGACCAAACCGGGTTACCCTGGGATCATTTTTAGTGGATAGCTCGGGCCCGTTCGTTTCAGCATTCCTGTACATCGACCGGAACTTGTATATCTTAAAAGGCTTTCCATATTTCCCGATCCGTTCCTGCTTATAAAAGAGCGGTCCGGGTGAAGATAGTTTTACTCCGATTATCAGAAAGATCTCAAGAGGAAGCAGTAAAATGATTGCAAGGGAAGCAAGAATGATATCGGAGAAATGTTTCAGGTTGGCCTGCCATACCGGCATCAATTCATGGCTTACCTCAAGGAGTGGCGTTTCAAAGATCGTGGTGGATTTCACCCGTCCAGAAAGTATATCGGTCATGCTGGGAATAGCAGTGATTCGTACATCGAGCAAACTTAACTTGTTGATGATATCACCTATTTCCTTATGTTCCGAGGGCTCAAGAGCTATGATCACCTCCTCTACCCGCTCCTGTTCCATGATATGCTCGAGATCCTGCAATCCGCCCAAATGTGAAATGTGGTCCTGCAATTGATAGTGTTCTTTAAAATGCACATTGACGAATCCTTTTATCAAATGACCACTTGCATGTTTTTCCTGCTGCAAGTCAAGAAACACCTCGCGTGCGTTTTCATTACTCCCGATAAAAATGGTGTTAAATCCCAGTTTGCGGGAATGTACCTTGCTGACTGTACGGTTGGTGATCAACATTCTTGGGAACAGTGTTAATGTAAAATGCAACAGGAATAAAGTAAAAAATAAACTGTAATAATGTGTATAATCCAAAATTACATCGTCCAGTATCAACAAGAAGAAAATTACTACTACTCCAAAAAGTACACTCAGGAAGGTGCGCAGAAAATCGTTTAACCTGGATCGTCTGAAAATATCTTTGTAAAAGCCGGTGAAGTAATACAGGACCACCCAGGCAGTCGGCAATACTGTTACCCCCAGCCAAAAGCGAACATCCAGGTTAACAGGAACGTCGTAACCAAAGATCTGAGGCTCGATCCTCAACTTCCTGTATAGATAGAACAGGGCCCATGCGGCAGATGCCGTCAGGTAATCTGTCAACAGATACTTAAGTCGCTGTCGCCTGTGGTTCTTGTTCATCCGGTCAGTTAGGTCTGTTATATTAACTAATAAAACGCCTGAAAAATTGCACGAAAGTAAAAAAAAAGAAACAGCAGTCAACTTATTTATCCCTTAAGATTCAAAATAAGTTCTTAGATGCTCGTCTGTGTACATACCGGGAATAAATCTTTCTTGCCATTTTTACTTTTTCCCTTTTTACTTTTTTCAATTCGAGCTAACTTTAGGGCCATGAAAGATACCTACCGCCACAAAGGTTTGCGACAGAAACTGGTCGACGCATTAAGGGAAAAAGGAATTCAGAACGAAGATGTACTTACCGCAATAAACAGCGTACCCAGGCACCTGTTCATGGACAGTGGTTTCATCAGCCATTCCTATACAGACAAAGCCTTTCCCATTGCCGCGGGACAGACCATCTCACAACCTTATACTGTTGCGTTCCAGACCGAATTGCTGGCCCCGGAAAAACACCAGAAAGTACTGGAAGTGGGAACTGGCTCTGGCTATCAGACTGCAGTGCTTCTTGAGCTCGGCACACGTGCATACAGCATTGAACGTATACGTGAACTATACTTGACTGCCCGGGATCAACTGGCAACGATGGGATACAAAACAGGATTATATTACGGAGACGGTTACCAGGGATTGCCCGCCTTTGCGCCGTTCGACAGGATCCTTGTAACAGCTGGTGCAAATGACGTCCCCGGAAAATTGTTTGAACAACTGGCAGTGGGTGGCAGGATGGTAATCCCTGTTGGAGACCGGTTTGGACAAAAGATGCTGCTGATCGAAAAAACGGGTGAAAAAGAGTCCCGCAGGACCGAACATGGTTACTTTTCATTTGTTCCATTACTTCAGGGAAAAACAAGTTAACCAGATGATACAATTAAAAAAAATGGTATTCAATTCTTTCCAGGTGAATACCTACATCATATACGACGAATCAGGGGAATGCATTATCATTGATCCGGCCAACTATGAGCC
>CAZPTO010000038.1:5859-15094 GCA_964589155.1 uncultured Bacteroidaceae bacterium
AAATTCGGAAATTCAGAATTACATGCCATCCATGTACCGGGCCATTCCGCCGGCAGCCTGGCATTTTATGCACCCGGAGGTGGATTTGCCATTACCGGCGATGCGCTGTTTGCCGGCAGCATAGGCAGGACAGATCTTCCCGGGGGTGATTATGACACGCTTATTGAAAGCATCAACTCAAACCTTTTCAGTCTGCCCCCGGAGACGAAGATCTGGCCTGGCCATGGCGAGTCATCAACGATTGCCGATGAGATTGCACACAACCCATTTTTTCAATGATTATACAACATGATTTTTATCCACGATTTTCAGGTAGTGAATAATTATCTTTGGGACTCGAATTCCCATTCTGAAATGCAGGTAACATGAGAGCAGACAAATTTAGCGATCGCCATATCGGTCCACGTAGTGCAGATATCACTGAAATGCTGCAAACCATTGGTGTCGGGTCCTTGGATGAACTGATTAAAAAAACCATTCCGGGAAACATCCTTGCACCTGAGAAATTCCTTTTTGAAGCAGGAATATCTGAAGCAGCCTACCTGGATGAGATTACTGAAATCAGCAAGAAAAATAAAGTATTCAGGTCCTTTATAGGCCAGGGATATTACAACACCTTTCTCCCTTCTGTGATAAGAAGAAACATGCTTGAAAATCCGAACTGGTATACATCCTACACACCCTACCAGGCAGAGATCTCGCAGGGCCGGCTTGAAGCACTCCTGAACTTCCAGACCGTGATCACCGAACTTACCGGGATGGAGCTTGCCAATGCATCATTGCTGGATGAAGCATCTGCTGCATCCGAAGCGATGATCATGATGTACAATGCCAGGTCACGCGCAGATGTCAGGTCAGGCAAAAACCAGTTCTTCGTGGATGAGAATATTTTTGCTGCGACGATGGACCTGATCAGGCTGAAAGCATCCCCCCTGGGGATTGAGATCGTCACCGGGGATTTTCGAAATACAACCCTGCCGGAGCAAACATTTGGATGCATGCTACAGTACCCGGCTGCAGACGGAAAGCTCTATGATTACAGCACATTTGCCGGTACCGCCAGGGAAAATGGTGTTTTTATCGGTGTCGCGGCTGACATCATGAGCCTTGCCCTGCTTTCCCCACCGGGCAGTTGGGGGGCAGATGTGGTCGTTGGTTCTACCCAGCGCCTGGGAATTCCCTTGTTCTATGGCGGTCCGCATGCAGCCTATTTCGCAACCAGGGAGCAGTTCAAACGGCAGCTTCCCGGAAGGATCATCGGGGTCTCCATCGATGTCCATGAAAAGCCGGCACTCAGAATGGCATTGCAGACACGCGAGCAGCACATCAAACGTGAAAGAGCCACTTCAAACATTTGCACTGCCCAGGCACTTCTTGCAAACATGGCAGGTATGTTTGTGGTCTACCATGGTCCCGAAGGCCTGCGTGCTATTGCCGAAGATATCCATACCGGTGCTGTTTATCTGGATGAAAACCTGACCGCCATTGGATACAGCCAGGAAAATGAGTTCTTTTTCGATACGTTAAAGATCAATTTGCCGAAAGGAATCTCGTCCTCTGACATCAGGGAGATCGCTTTAAAAGAAGGTATCAACTTCTATTACCCGGATGAACAGACCGTTATCCTGTCTACCGATGAGACAGTGAGAGAAGAGACACTGAATGATATATTGAATGTATTCGCTGTTGCCATCAAGAGGCCTTTCCGGCGAACCGAAGAGCTGAAAAGGAGTTCCGTCATCCCGGAACAACTCTGCAGAACCGATACGTATTTGCAACAGGAAGTATTCCACAAATACCGTTCTGAGACTGACCTGATGCGCTATATGCGTATGCTGGAGCGCCGGGACATTTCACTCACCCAGTCCATGATCTCACTGGGATCGTGCACCATGAAACTGAATGCAGCCACCCAACTGATCCCTGTCAGTTATAATGAATTTGCAAATATTCATCCCTTCGTGCCCATGGACCAGGTAGAGGGTTATTACCAATTGATGAACGAATTGAGTCATGATTTGGAACGAATCACCGGTTTTGAAGCTGTTTCATTGCAACCTAACTCAGGCGCCACCGGGGAGTACACCGGAATGATGGTGATCAGGGCTTACCATGAAAGCCGTGGAGAAGGGCACCGGAATATCGTGCTGATCCCCGCTTCGGCACACGGCACCAACCCCGCCAGCGGCGTAATGGCAGGCATGGTGGTGAAAGTAGTGCCCTGCGATGACATGGGTAATATTGATATTGAAGTGCTGCGCAAGATGGCTGTTGCGGAGAAAAATCAACTTGCAGCCATTATGATCACTTATCCATCCACCCATGGTGTGTTCGAGGAAAACATTATGGAGATCATTGATATTGTCCATGAAAACGGGGGACAGGTGTACATGGACGGAGCAAACATGAACGCACAGGTGGGACTAACAAATCCTGCCATTGTCGGTGCGGATGTATGCCACCTCAACCTGCACAAGACCTTCGCGATCCCGCATGGTGGCGGAGGACCAGGCGTCGGCCCTGTCGGTGTGGCAAAACACCTGGTAGAGTTCCTGCCTACACACCCGGTCATCCAGACCGGCGGAGTGAAAGGGATCAGTGCTGTGGCAGCTGCCCCGTTTGGCAGTGCCGGAATATTACCAATTTCCCATGCTTATATCAAAATGCTTGGAAAAGAGGGTCTCGTTGAATCCACCAAAACCGCAATACTTAATGCCAATTATCTTGCGGCAAGGCTGAAAGACTATTTCAAGATCCTGTACAAAGGCAAAAACGGGTTTGTGGCACACGAAATGATCATCGACTGCCGGGACCTGAAAGCCGATACAGAGGTCACCGAAGCAGACATTGCAAAAAGACTCATGGATTATGGTTTTCATGCCCCAACATTGTCTTTCCCTGTGCACGGCACGCTCATGGTGGAGCCAACAGAGAGCGAATCGAAAGCCGAACTGGACCGCTTTGCAGAGGCCATGATCGATATCGCATCTGATATCCAGGCCATCCGTGAAGGAAAGCAGGACAAAACAGATAACATACTCAAAAACGCCCCCCATACCCAGGATCACCTCCTCGCAGAGGAATGGAACCACCCTTATTCAAGGCAGCGGGCAGCCTTTCCCCTGAAATGGGTGGGACATAATAAGTTCTGGCCCTATGTGGGAAGGATCAACGACGGATATGGCGACAGGAACCTCTTCTGCACGTGCGAACCGGTGGAGTCATACATCGAAAATCCGGAAGAATGGAAAGAAAGCATTGAAAAATGAACAGGGCAATGCAGACCCCTCATTGCCCTGCCATTTGAACGAAAAACAAAACAAGAATCGCACTGGCAACTCCCCAAAGAAACTATCCTTCTTCGGGTTTCTTTGACCTGAGGAACAGGAAATTATCACACTCGATCTCTGTGTTGTAGTGCCTGTTACCTTCCTTGTCGTCCCAGTTATTGTTGACGATCTTTCCTTCAATGTACAGGGAATCCCCCTTTTTTACGAACTCCTTGATCACTGAAGCTTTTTTGTTCCATACCTTAACACGATGCCACTGTGTGGCAGTGACTTCCTCCCCATCCTTATCTTTATAAGTCTCTGAGGTGGCAAACGGAAAGGTGGCCAGGAATACCTCCCCGTTTTTTTCGTTGATCTTCGGCAATTCGCCGACGTTACCCACCAGGGTAGCTTTGTTGATACCGTACTTCATAGCATTTTATTTTTAATGATGATGTACCGGTTAATGTGATCAGGTCACAAAATCTCGCATCCATTTCAAAAAAATCTAAACCAACAGCATCTTTTGAAGCAATCCACCCCAAAGCCCCTCTCGCAGCGCAATTTATAAACATTCTAAAACACGCAAAAACCAATGTTAAGCATTTCACATCTCGAACATATTTACTTTCTTGCACATGTTTTTAACACAGGAATTGAAAAGTGTTCATGGAAGAAAAAAACTGATTCAGGTCAGTTTTTTAGGTAGTGCATATCAATCCTGAAAACAACAGAACTAATAGATATTTAAATAATTTTGATACAGTTATGAAAAAGAGAATTTTTAGTTCCAAAACATGCGGGAAAATCGTCCCAATGATTTTTTCAGCAGTGTTGCTGATGTCTGTATCCTCCTGTGACACGCACACGATTGAATTTCCGGAAGAGGGCTATGAAAGCTTCAGCGCCTCTATTCAACCAATTTTTACTAATAAATGTGTGCTTTGCCATAGTGGAAGCCAGGCACCCAACCTTTCAGAAGGATCGGCGTATGCTTCCCTGACCAACAATGGATATATAGATACTGACGATCCTGCATCCAGCCCGCTCTATACCAAACTGCAGGAGGGGTCGCATTCCTCATATACTACAGCGGCAGACGAAGAAATGATCCTTGAGTGGATCACGGCTGGTGCACCAAACGATTAACCCAACTAAATCAACCAATCATGAATAAAAGAATTTTATTGATCGTCTCCGTTTTTGCGATAGTATTATATGCAGCACCCACTCTGGCGCAGGATGAAGAAGACAAACCCATCAGGCCTCCTTTTGAAACAACACTTCTTATCGATAACCAGACAACGGTAAACCCCTATAAGGGAGCATTGGGCCTGGAAATTCAGCACAGGTTTTCGCAGATCTCTTCAATAAGTGACCTGTTCGGAATTTATGGGTCAGCGAATACCCGGATGGCACTTTCCTACGGAATTACCGACAAGCTTATGATCGGTCTCGGTACAACAAGAAGTTATAAATTACAGGACCTGGAATGGAAATACAGCATCCTGACCCAGACACGATCAGGCAAAATTCCCGTTTCCATGAGCTATTCAGGAAATGTGGTCGCAGATGCCCGCAATGTTGAAGCTTTTGGTGAAGGCTACAAGGCCATCCACCGCATGTCATATATGAACCAGCTGATTGTATCCAGGAAATTCGGGATGAAGTTTGCTGCACAGGTGGCTCCAACGTTTATCTGGATGAATGCAGTAGAGGAAGGATATAACAACCTGAACTTCTCCGTGAATGCAGGTCTCCGGGCCATGGTACTCGGGTTCCATTCCATCATACTGGAATACGAACAACCCGTCACCCAGCCGGAAGCAGATGTTTATCCCAACCTGGCGCTCGGTGTTGAGATTGGCACGAGTACCCACTCATTCAGGGTATTCGCTGCAAACTATAACGCTTTGGTGAAAAATTATAATGTGGTCTACAATACCAATAATCCGTTCGATATGGACTACCAGTTCGGATTCAATATTTCAATCAAGTTCTGATTAAAATGCAATGAAAAAAACCGCTGCATTCCTTTTCTCTTTCATTATTGCTTCAGCATTGACGGTCGCTGCTCAAACTGACTCGGCGAAACAGGCTTCGGATCTGGAAAAATACCGCCAGGTCAATGATTTTGTCGATGAAAACGAAGCATGTTTTAAATGCCATGCAGAAACCAAATATGTATTGGTGGATGAATTCTTCGGCAGGGAAATTACGGAATCCATGTGCCCGGATAAGATGGTGCTTCGCGATGAGTATTATGAGATGGTGCACAAGAGCTTTGCCTGCCTGGATTGCCACGCTTATGAATATGAGGAATTTCCACACCCGCTGGAGGCAAGGCTGGAACAACCCTACCAGTGTATCGATTGCCACGGGTACGACGAAAATTATGCCCAATATCATTTCGAAGAGATCGAGATGCAGTATATGGAAAGTGTTCATGCTACCGATGTGGAAAATTTTTCTTGCTGGAAGTGCCATGATCCGCATTCCTACCAGCTGACGGTCAGGGATGAAGAATCAACAATTACAGAGGCCATCGCATACAACAATGACATCTGTCTCTCCTGCCATTCAGATTTCAGCAGGTTTGAATTGCTTACAGACAGGGAGGAGATAGATATTCTTGACACACACGACTGGCTACCCAACCAGGCCGCTCATTTTGGCAGTGTCAGGTGTATCGAATGTCATACATCGATTTCGGACAGCACCCTGGTTGCACACCATGTACAACCAAGTGATTTGGCAGTCAAAAAGTGCTCCGAATGTCACTCCAAAAACTCCATACTCATGGCATCGCTATACAAGCATGAGGCCAAAGAGAACAGGAGAAAATATGGGTTTATCAACGGTGTGATCCTGAATGAAGCATATGTCATCGGGGCCAACAGGAATACAACACTGAGCTTCATTGGCATCATGCTGTTCTTGCTTACCCTTGGCGGAATTTCCATCCATATCGTTGCACGAATTATCTTTAAAAAATAAGGCCATGGCTAAATTATCATATCATTATCCTTTGTCCATCAGGATTTGGCACGGTCTGAATGCCCTTCTTATACTGGCACTTATCGCCACAGGGATCAGTATGTATTACGTGGATCCCGACAGAACACTCATTGAATTCTCCTGGGCCGTAAAAATCCATAACATCACCGGTGTTCTGCTGAGTTTCAGTTACCTTATTTTCTTCATTGCTAATATCACAACAGGTAACCGGAAATATTATAAGATGCCCTTGAAAGGTATTGGGGAACGCCTCTACAAACAAAGCATGTATTACGTCGTCGGGATGTTCAAAGGAGAAAAAAAACCTTATCCGCTCAGTGAAAACAGGAAATTCAACCCCATGCAAAAACTATTCTATGTGATCATCATGTACGTTGGTGTACCGCTGGTGATCATCTCGGGATGGGGACTGCTTTTTCCTGAATCAGTAATCAAAGCCATGTTCGGTGTCAGCGGTATTCTGATCACTGCTGTATTGCACGTGGCCATGGGATTTTTTATTTCCCTGTTCCTTGTGGTGCATATTTATGTAAGCACCATCGGTCATACCCGTTCGGCAAACTTTAAGAGTATTATCAACGGTTACGGATGGATTGATGAGACTGAAGAAGCATCCTGACAGTGAAGAATTTTTTTTTGGTAAGCTTTTTGTACTAAATTTAATAACACATAAATCTGATAGTCATGAAAAAACTTTTTAGAAACCTTACAGCAATGGCATTAGTTGCTATCTTTTTTACTACATTTTCAGCAATGAATATGCCGCAGGATCAGCCAGAGCCCTGGCCGGTACCTGACGAATATAAAAACATGGAAAACCCCGTGAAGGGAGATCCCCAGGCGGTAAAAATGGGCGGCATGCTCTATAAAAGACATTGCGCATCCTGTCACGGCAGGACCGGATTGGGCGACGGACCGAAAGCCAGGGGCCTTGAAACATTCTCTGGTGATTTCTCAGGAGACTTTTACCAGGATCAGACCGATGGCGAACACTATTACAAAACACTTGTCGGAAGGGGTGAAATGCCCGGGTATGAGAACAAACTCTCAGAGGAGGATATATGGTCCATCGTAAGCTACATGCGTACGTTCAAGAAATAAATTGGGCAAACAAACATACAGAAGAGGCTGTTTCCGTTGAGACAGCCTCTTTTTTTGTTACGTACTTTACGTAACACTTATTCGAATTATATAATAGGATATTCGAAATCTATATATTTAAATATCTGAACATTACAGCTCTTTGCTGAACAAAACATATTTAACGGGTCGAAAATTGGAATTTATTTATAGTTTTGCGTACAGAATTTGACAAGTCAGAAAACAATTGAAGGACTGAATTGTCTGAAATAAAACTGATACGACAATTTCATGGATATAAACGGAAGAAATTTCAAAAAATTCCTTGAAAGGCAGCAGATCTTTGAGTCTCAATACGACTCGGATTCGATGAAAAAGCAACATGCCAAAGGAAAACTTACCGCACGTGAACGAATCGCAATCTTATTTGATGAAGGAACTTTTGAAGAGGTGGATGCCTATGTTTCCTCTGCAAAATCTGAAGGTGATTTCGGAAAAATCAAAGGTTCCTTTGGAGATGGTGTGATCATTGGTCATGGCCAGGTACATGGCCGCCTCGTATTTGCCTATGCACAGGATTTTAATATCATGGGGGGGTCCCTTGGATCCGTCCATGCCAATAAGATCATGAAACTCCAGGACATGGCGGTTAAGATGGGGGCTCCAATCATCGGGCTCATCGATTCTGGCGGTGCACGTATACAGGAAGGTGTTGCCAGCCTGGCAGGATACGCCGGGATTTTTTACAGGAACGTCCAGGCTTCAGGCGTCATCCCCCAAATCTCGGTAGTTCTGGGTCCGGCTGCAGGTGGAGCCGTGTACTCACCCTCCATCACAGATTATGTGTTCATGACCAACAAAACCAGTTACATGTTTGTAACAGGACCCAATGTGGTCAAGGAGGTACTCAATGAAGATGTCTCTTTCGATGACCTGGGAGGCGCCGAGGTGCATGCCAAAAAAAGTGGTGTGGCACAAATGATTTTCGAGGATGAGGAAAATACACTGATGGGGGTGAGAAGACTCATCTCCTATCTTCCCTCCAATAATTTAGAAAATTGCCCGGAGACCGAGCTTGCGGAAGACGAAACCAATGATGTTGAAGAAAAGCTTCGGGATATTGTCCCGGACGATGCCAACAAACCCTACGATGTAAAGGATGTAATTAACCTCATCGTCGACAAACGCTCTTTTTATGAGATCAGCGATCGGTTTGCTCAGAACCTGGTGGTCGGTTTCGGCAGACTGGATGGCAAGGTCATCGGCATCATCGCCAACCAACCTAAAGTGCTGGCAGGAACCCTTGATATTGACAGCTCGACAAAAGGTGCTCGGTTCATCCGGTTCTGTGATTCCTTTAATATTCCATTATTGACATTAGAGGATGTACCCGGATTCCTGCCAGGGATCGATCAGGAACACAGCGGGATCATCAGGCATGGGGCCAAGCTGCTCTACGCATATGCCGATGCTACAGTTCCCAGGATTACCGTCATTCTCAGAAAATCTTACGGTGGGGCATATTGCGTAATGAATAGCAAAAATCTCGGAGGAGACTTCAACTTTGCATGGCCAACGGCTGAGATCGCTGTTATGGGTCCTGAAGGTGCGGTGGCGATCCTCTACAGGAAAGAACTGGCAGCATCCGATGACCCGGTTACCCTGAAAAAGGAACTGGCAGTAAAATACAGGGATGAAATCGCAAATCCTTACGTTGCAGATGAAAAAGGCTTCATCGACGAAGTGATCGATCCCTCTATTACCAGGAAAAAGCTGAAATCTGCATTCCTGGCTCTCGAAAATAAATATGTCACCAACCCTACACGCAAACACGGTAATATTCCACTGTAAACGTTTGTTATGAAGAT
>CAZPTO010000039.1:0-15087 GCA_964589155.1 uncultured Bacteroidaceae bacterium
CCTCTCCCATTTTATAGGTGCGCTGTTGGGAATAGCGGGACTGATTCTCCTGACCGTAAAGGCGGCCAGGTATGGTGCGGGAATCCATATCGTCTCATCGGTCATTTTCGGGTCTTCTATGGTCATATTGTATCTTTCCTCCACCATGACCCACTACCTGGAACAGGGCAAGATCAAAAATTTCTTTTTCAGCCTGGACAAGATCGCAATTTATCTCCTGATTGCCGGAACCTACACTCCGCTCGCATTGATTGTCATCCGGGGTGCCCTGGGCTGGACCATTTTCGGGATTGAATGGGCATGTGCCATTGCCGGTTCATTCATTGTACTGCGCCAGCCTGTAAATTATGAAAAAGGAGTCAATACCCTCAGCGTGATCATCTATGCTGCCATGGGGTGGTTGATCCTCATCGCCATTGTACCTGTCATCAGGATCATGCCTTCCGCAGGCTGGATGCTTATCTTACTCGGGGGCGCCTTTTACACGACAGGCATCTTTTTTTACAAAAAATGTACGTTTACTCATCACCATCTTGTCTGGCACATCTTTGTGATTGCAGGCACTGCGGCACACTTCTTTGCCATTTATCTCTATGCATTGCCAAGATGAGTTTGTTTTACCGGCATAAGGCAGAATGATTCTGCATTTTTAACTACTTTTACCGGAAGAAAATCCCGGTTTTATGAACAACTTTACAACGATCCTGTGTTCAACCCTGCTGCTGCTTAGCCAGGGCTGTAAACGCCCTGATGTTTTAGAATCACCCCCTAACATACTGTTAATCAACGTTGATGACCTGGGGTGGGCCGACCTGGGCTATATGGGAAGTGATTACTATCTCTCGCCTAATATTGATGCCCTGGCATCGGAAGGCCTGGTGTTCACACAGGCCTATGCATCTGCAGCTAATTGTGCACCCAGCAGGGCCTGCATGATGACGGGACTGAACACACCGCATCACGGGATTTACACAGTTGGATCATCCGAACGGGGTGCAGACAGGGAAAGGCGGATCATTCCACACCCGAATAAAACAATCCTGCATGACAGTTTAACGACACTTGCGGAGGCACTCCAGGTGTTTGGATTTACCACATGCCATGCCGGAAAATGGCATCTGAGCGATGATCCAACGGAACACGGATTTGATTACAACATAGGGGGCGGATACAATGGTCATCCTAAATCCTATTATCCCCCCTACAGGAATGTAGACCTGGAGGCACCCGACAGTACTTATCTCACTGACAATATCATGAATCATGTGCTGGATTTCCTTGATACGCGTCACGGAGATCCATTCTTTCTCCATTACGCACCCTATGCCGTACACACTCCCATTCACGAGGTGGACAGCCTGATGTACCTTTTTGCAGACCGAGCTGGTCCTCCCGGCATGTCCAATCCGGAATATGCCACCATGATCTATAACCTGGACCGGAATATCGGCCCGCTCGCCGGCAAGTTGAAGGAGATGGGTGCATATGACCAGACGCTGATCATCTTTACCTCGGACAACGGAGGATTGTTCCGCATCTCGCAGCAAAAACCCCTTCGGGCAGGAAAGGGAAGCTATTATGAAGGAGGGATCCGCGTTCCAACATTTTTCCTCTGGAAGGATCATATCGAACCAGGAATGAATCGTGAAACACCCATTGTGAACATGGATTTCTTTCCCACCCTGATGGAGATCATTGGCGCAAAGTTGCCGGGGAAGCAGTTCGATGGTATCGACCTGGCCCCGCTGCTGCTGGAAGGTAAGCAGCCCGAAGAAAGGCCCTTTATCTGGCACTTTCCGGTCTACCTGCAGGCCGGGAACGAAGATACACGCGATCCCCTGTTCCGAACAAGACCCGGCAGCGTAATCCGTTATGGCGACTGGAAATTACAGGAATATTTTGAAGATGGAGCCATTGAGTTATTCAACCTGGCAGAAGATCCCGGGGAGAAGGTGAACCTCGCTTCCAGGCACCCTGAAAAAACAGAAGAGCTGCAAAAAATGCTGGAGGATTGGCGGTCGAAGAACACTGCCCGGGTGCCCACTGATCCCAATCCGGAATTCGAACCAGGGATCTGACTCCTATTGAATCTAGCAGCGACCAACAGCAACAGCATGATCATGCTTGGATGCAATACAATGAACCCTCTTACCTGGCGTAATTCATGATCACACAGGAACTCATAACAGCGATAACACTCGGACTTATCGGGGGACTCATTCCGGGACCGGTGATCACGGCGGTCTTCACCCAGATACTTCAATCGGGATACAGAAGTTCTCTTCGCATCGTATTTATTGCCCTTGCCGTGGAAACATTGGTGGCATTCATCAGCCTGATGTTAATCGCTTCTCTGGGATTGCAGGAGTCGGTGTTCAGGATCCTCTCCTTTTTGGGTGCTGCTGTCCTGGTGTGGATCGCACTCGGACTCTGGAAAATCAGGTCCCTGGATACCGATGAACAAGTCTTTTTTGGCCCCTGGAAGATCACGTTGATGATCCTTACCAACGGTGTATTATGGACCTACTGGGTCACCATTTGTATTCCCAGGGCCATGCTGCTTTCATCTGAGATCCCATATGGAGACTACCTGTTCATGGCATTGGTACAAGCAGGATGGCTCATTTCCACGCTCCTGATCGCCTATGCTTTTTCGCGATTCAGGAACCTGTTGTCTCAGCCCCGGGTTATCCCCTACGCATTCAAAGCATTTGCATTCATCTTTCTCTATTTTGCGGTGGATATGACCTGGAAGAGCATCCACTTTTTTCTCCGGTAGTAAGAAATATGAACCGGTCCATGCTGTTAGTACCATAAATGGTGTTCGGGCTCCTACGCTAATGCTTCGGCCACAGCGTGCGAACATTATAGTTTTTATTGATTTGATCAACCAGGCAACCTATTGTGGCACAGAATTTGGTTATTGAAAAACAAACCCTTTTAATCAAATCATTATTCAAATTAAAATTTCAACAATTATGAAATACTATCAACTCTCATTACTAATTGTAGCTGCAATGTTCATGAACAGCTGCGCAACCATCCTGACCGGCACCACACAACGCGTAACAATTGATTCTACTCCACAGGGAGCAGGTATTATAATAGATGGTCGCATGATGGGAACGACCCCCGCAAAAGTCAGGCTGGACCGGGACCTGAATGCATTTATCGATGATGCAAAAGATATCCGGCTTGAACTAGACGGCTATTATCCTGAAGGCTACTATGTTGGAACAGATATTGAACCAGTGGTGATACTGAATGTTTTTTGTCCTGTTGGCTTTGCCCTCGATGCAGTTACAGGTGCGATCATGCGTTACGACAGCGACTATTATAATTTTAAAATGGAGCCTCTTGCCCCCGTCCCCGGACCAGTACAACCATCATCAAAACCATCAGCCCAGGCAGCTCCTTCGGGCGCCGTCCAACAGTCAGTCCCGGTTGATCCTGAAGAGGGAACTGCAGAAGAGTCGAATGCAGAGGAGGAAGTTCCGGACGATTACGAGAAATTGATGAAGCTGGTTGAACTCTATGAAGAGGGGTTGATCACCGAAGAAGAATTCGAAACGGAAAAAGCCAAGATCTTTGAAAGGGATGCGGAGTAAGTTGACGACAGTGAATGCGTATTATATTAATTCCCGGTTTTTAATTTTCACTACGAATTTCGCCGCACGAATTTCACAATGCTAATTTCATTGACTAATTTCGGCGATATAATTTCAAAGCACTGTATTCAGCACCTGCAGACAAGGCATTTGAATACAGCGCTTTGATCAACATTATTAAGAGATCTATGTCAACCCGGAACATACTCCACTTCGGTCTGAACCGCAGTGGTACCAATTATCTGAAAGAATTGCTGAACCAGCATTTCGATCTGAAATTCATGAATATTGAAGGAAAACGCAACCACCCACTGCACAAGCATTTCAGGTTGTATGATGACAAGTCACTGATCGGGCGGCCCAATTTCCGGAATGAACTAAAATTCCCATCATTCAGGGAATATGAAGCTTACGCATCAGGGAGTTCACAGCACCATGACCAACAAGGGGGGACAGCTGCAGGACAGAAAGATGCAGGCAGCAGGCTGAAAGACCTTGCAGGCAATGGGCCTGATGAAATTGTGCATACCGGTGAGGAAGCAATGAAGGTTGTGTATGTGATTATATCAAAGGATCCATACAGTTGGCACCTCAGCTATACCCGCTGGGGGATCAAGAATAAATGGTCGCCCAGTCCCCACCCCTATATCCTGGAATACAATGAATTTTACCGCAAATGGCTCGAATTTTCCGCAGAGACAGACCGGATTGCTTTTGTGAGGTATATTGACCTCTTACAGGCACCGGAAGAAATCCTGCGCCAATTACAGAAAAAGTTTCAATTCATGGAAATCCGGGAGATCAACCCGGAAGTTCGGATCAGAAAAGTCCCGATGTCCAGAAGATTTTCAAAAAAAAGGCTCAACTACTATCTTGAAGGAAATTATCTTGAAGAATTTTCCAACGAAGCGCTGATTGAATTGAACAACAATCTCGATCATGAGGTTGCGAAGCGGCTTGGTTACACCATACGTGCCTGAAGATTGCTCTGATGGCTGCCCTTTTACCAGTAAAAGCTTATCTTAGCGGACTGATTGAAATGAAGTCCAAACAGATAATCACGCCCCTGATCACCAGGATAGGTCGACGTATTGAAAAACGTCACTTCACTGCTCCTCCCATATATATTGGTGGATGCGGCAGATCCGGCACGACCCTGCTGCTCTCCATTCTCGCCGCGCACCGGGAGATCTTTGCCTGTCCGCGCGAGCTCAATCTTTTTGAAGGCGCCGTTGAGTCGGACCAGGGATTGCACGTACCAAAATTCTACCGTTTGTACCGCACTTTTATCAGTGAGAAAATCAAATCCACGGCCAACCGGTATTGTGAAAAATCTCCCTCCAACATCAGGCACATCGAGTGGATCAACCGGCTGCACTCCGGTAATTTCAAATTAATACAGATCATCCGTGACGGGCGAGATGTAATCCTTTCGAAACACCCCAGGAATCCAGGAGAATATTGGGTTACACCCGAGCGTTGGATCAGTGATGTTCAAGCGGGTTTGAAATACCGTCAGCATCCAAAAGTACATACCACCAGGTACGAGGACCTGGTCAGTGATTTTGAGAACACGATTGGAAGTATCTGTGACTTCCTTCAAATAGGGTGTTCAGACGAGATCCTCCACTGGCATGAGCATACCACAGTTCAAAAAAACAAAGCACTCTACAGCGACATTCAGCAGATCAGTACCTCCTCCGTCGGTAAATGGAAAAACAAAGCGCATAGCAACCGGGTAAAGCAGCTAACCTCAAATCCTGAAGCAATCGCGCTGCTTAAAAAAATGAAATATCTTTGAGAATACTTAATGCAAACGCAAATTCATAAAGAGTCAAAAAGGCAAAAAGTCATTTACATCGCCGGACTGGGTCATTCAGGGTCCACCCTCCTTGACATGTCACTGGGGACCCTGCCAGGCGTGACCGGACTTGGTGAGCTGAAAACAATCATGGATGACCGTACACGGGACAACCACTTTTCTTCTTTTTGTTCGTGTGGCAAAACAGCCACCCAATGCGAGGTCTGGAGCAAGGTGCCGGATCTTTTCAGCAGGATCAGCAGCCGGGCCGGGAGAATAGAAGCTATACAAAATCATTTGGAAAAACTCTACGGCAGGCAGATGGTACTGGTCGATGCATCGAAGAACAGCTATCCATACCTTGGTGAACTGCAACGGACACATGAGCTTAAAGTTATCTTTCTTACCAGGGATATCCGCAGCTGGAGTTATTCCAGGCATATTGGCACCGGCAAACCGGTAGTTTATTATGCCCTGCGATGGGTGCTTGAAAATCTGAAGTTACGTAGCAGGATCAGGAAAATGAGTATTGAACCCATGTGGGTGGGATATGAAGAGTTGTCGCTTTATCCTGAATACCTTCTACCTAAAATCGCTGAATTTTGCGGTTTGACCTATGATGCAATCATGCTGGAACCGGAAAAGACAAAAAGTCATATCATCAGCGGGAACGTGGCAAGGAGCGATCCTGAAAAACGGTCGGGATGGAAATATGATGCCCGCTGGCTGCTTTCCCGCCGGATGCTCCTGCTCTCTCCCCTGTTCCTCTGTCTGCAGTATCTGCAGAAAAAATATGTATTTAGTAATGTGTCAGGGAACGGAATGAAACACTTTTACCTGTTCGGAAGTGCCCGGAAACAGGAATTGGACAAAAGATTCAATTGACATTCTGCAGATTGATACCTACCTTTATAGGAACCCATCAAATGCAGATCATGAAACACACAATTATTACCCTTATATTCATTGCCGGCCTGAGTGTCGGCGCATCATCTGATAGAAATATGAATTCCCCCGACACCACACCCATTACCGGCTTCGAGCTGGAGAGGTACCTGGGTACCTGGTATGAGATCGCACGTTTCCCCAACTCCTTTGAAAAGAACCTGGTAGGGGTTACTGCCAACTATTCAATGAAGGACAATGGCAAGGTAAAAGTTGTCAATGCCGGTCACAAAAACACCCTCGACGGACCATACAAAACTGTCGTTGGGAAGGCGAAATTTGCAGGTGATCCGGATACCGGACAACTGAAAGTCTCGTTTTTTCTCTTTTTCTACGGGGATTATCACATTCTTAAGCTGGACAAAGAACACTACCAGTATGCGCTTGTTGGTGGGTCAACAAGCAAGTACCTCTGGATCCTGTCCAGGGAGCCTCAGCTAGATGATGAAATATACAATGAGTTGCTGAAAGAGGCTGACTCCAGGGGATATGATCTTTCCCTGCTGGAAAAAGTTCCACAAAAAAGCAACCCCCTGTAAACAAAACACCATGTTACGTGTTCCTATTTAAGAATCATTCTTAAACAGGAATATGTCCAAACCCGATTTTCATTCGCTGCTCAGGAATGCCGGGCTAAAAGTCACCCCCCAAAGGATGGCTGTGCTTGATGCAGTGTTTAGTCTTGCTGGACATCCCTCATCTGAAAAGGTGTCGGATTTTGTAAAAAAGCGACATCCAGGCACTGCCCTGGGCACGATTTATAATATTCTTGATTCACTTACGGAAAAGCGTATCCTTACCCGGGTCAAGACCGACAAAGGGGTGATGCTGTATGACGCGGTCACAAATAAGCATCATCATCTTTATTGTGATGAAAGTGACAGGATAGAAGACTATTATGATGAAGAACTTGATGCTTTACTTGAAAATTATTTCAAAAAGAAAGAGATCGATGATTTCGAAGTCACGGACATCAAGCTTCAGCTGGTGGGGCGGTTCAGGAACTAAAAATTCACAATCAATTAATATAGTAACCCTTTAAAATTAGTACAAATGGAAGAAAAAGAAATGCAAGAAGTAGTATCCATGCCCAGGATCGGAGATCCGGCACCAAGTTTTAAGGCTGTAACAACCCAGGGAGACATTAATTTCCCTGCTGACTACAAGGGAAAATGGACCATCCTGTTCAGTCACCCTGCAGATTTCACACCCGTCTGCACCTCTGAGTTTATGACCTTCGCCACGATGGAAGAAAAATTCGAAGAACTTAATTGTAAACTCGTGGGACTCTCCATTGACGGATTATACAGTCATATTGCCTGGCTGCGCACCATTAAGGAGAAGATTGAATTCAAAGGCATGAAAGATGTGGAAGTCACTTTTCCGCTGATCGAAGACATCAAGATGGATGTAGCCAAAAAATATGGCATGATCCAACCCAATGAAGACAATACCAAAGCCGTCAGGGCAGTATTCTTTATCGATCCGAAAGGGATCATCAGGACCATTATTTATTACCCATTGAGTCTCGGAAGGAATTTTGATGAGTTACACAGGGTACTGGTTGCGCTTCAGACAGCAGATGAATTTGGCGTAGCAACACCGGCAGACTGGAGGCCTGGCGACGATGTAATTGTACCTACTGCCGGCTCATGCGGATCAGCAAAAGAACGTATGGATGGCAAGGAAGAAATGCACTGTTACGACTGGTTCTTCTGCACGAAGAAACTGGATGAGGAAAAAATCTGGAAATCGATCAAAAAATAAGAATTATTCCAGGAGCGATAAGGAGGGGACCCCAAAGGATCCCCTCTTTTTTATGGTCACAACCTGTTCAATCGATGCATGCACCTTGACAATTCCCGTGTTTTCTCTTAGCTTTAAGTCAAAAATAGTTGCTATGATAAAAAAAATGCTACTGATGGTCTGTATAGCGACCATCACCTGGGGCTGCGTGAATCCGGATCGTGCCAGTGACGATGGAATGGATGAAAAACCTCCCTTTACATGGAATAATGCAAATGTATATTTTCTGCTTACCGACCGGTTTAATAATGGTGATCCCGGGAATGACATCAATTTCGGAAGAACTGAATCCACCGCTGTGAACCGCGGATTTATGGGGGGAGACCTGGAGGGTGTTACACAAAAGATAGAAGAAGGTTATTTTACCGACCTAGGGATCACTGCTTTATGGATGACTCCTTTTTATGAGCAGATATACGGGCTCGTAGATGAAGGTACCGGAGATACCTATGGTTACCATGGGTATTGGACAAAGGACTGGACTGCACTTGATCCGAACTTCGGTTCAAAAGCGGACCTTGAGCAACTTGTCCGGACCGCTCACGAGCATGACATCAGGATTATCATGGATGTGGTCATCAACCACACCGGGCCGGTTACTGAGCAGGATCCTGTCTGGCCGGAAGCATGGGTAAGAACCTCCCCAAAGTGCACTTACGAAGGATATGAAAGCACGATTGAATGTACCCTGGTCGACAATCTGCCCGACATACGTACAGAAACTGAAACAGATGTACCCCTTCCTCCCCAACTTCTTGACAAATGGGCGCGCGAGGGGCGTCTTGAGCAAGAGCTGTCAGAATTGGATACCTTTTTTGAGACCACAGGGTATCCCAGGGCACCAAAATATTACATTATCAAGTGGCTTACAGACTATATTCGTAAATATGGTATCAATGGTTATCGTCTTGATACTGCAAAGCATACTGAGGAAGATGTATGGAGCGACCTCAGGAAAGAGGCTGAACGTGCCTATAATGAATGGCTTGCAGCGCATCCCGATAAGTTCCCCGGTGAACCATTTTATATGGTGGGTGAAGTGTACAATTATGTGATTTCCGGGGGCCGGCTATTTGACTATGGCGACACGCTGGTGGATTTCTATGCTGAGGGCATCGATCACCTGATCAACTTTGAGTTCAAATATGATGCAAGGAACCATTATGAAGCGCTTTTCTCAAAATATTCATCGATCCTGCATGATGAACTCGAAGGGAAAGGGGTCATGAACTACCTCAGCTCACATGATGACAGTGATCCTTTCGACAAGATGCGTGAACTACCATTTAAAGCAGCAACCAAACTACTCTTATGTCCAGGTGCCAGCCAGGTTTATTACGGGGATGAATCGTCCAGGTTGCTTTTCGCCCCGGGGGCCAATGGCGATGCCAACCTGCGATCTTTCATGAACTGGGATAAGCTTGAAGAAAATGCAGACATGAATGGCTATCGCCTCCAGGAAATACTTGAGCACTACAGTAAACTTGGAAAATTCAGACGTGACCATCCCGCTGTGGGTGCTGGCATGCATGAAATGATCTCCATGGACCCCTATATTTTTAAGCGTACTTATACGTTTGGAAACCAAACAGATAAAGTGGTGATCGGGCTGGACCTTGCTACCGGAAATAAAGACATTAATGTTGAAGATGTATTCAAGAATGGAACAGAACTTATCGATAGCTATTCGGGTGAAAAAGTAGTGGTCAGAAATGGATCAGCTTCATTCAGATCAGATGCATCAATAGCCCTTCTGAGCAGATTATAAAAAGAACCCGGCGATGCACGGCAGTATGCACCCTCTAACATAGCTGCCAACCAAACAACCAAACCCTACTCGCACTATATGCACCGCCGGGTATAATCTTTTTATGTATTAGACGCTGAACGCTTCAATTCCTTACATGCGTTGCGCAAAAAACATTTGCAGGTAAATCGCGGGCAAATTGCCTGTTGAATGAAACTGAACAGGAAAAAACCGCGCATATTCAAAATTCCCCCTGAATGACCTGCTCATATATATGACTTTTAATTAGATTTAAATGTTCAATTAATTAATGTTAAAAATATATAAGAATGGCAATTATTAATATCCATACCAGGGAAGAAATGATAAAACTAGCATTTAAAACCTTAATGCTTGTTGTGGCACTGTCCATTACCTCTGCTCCGGCAGGTGCACAAAAGAAGTATTACAACGATTTGCGGGAAGCAATGTTTTCTTCAGGGATGCTGAGTGGAAGCAATGCGCCTGACAATGTAGCCTGGATCAGGGATGGCAGCCAGTACTCATTCACGAAAGTCAACGAAAAGACACAGGAGATCTGGATCCACGACATCGCATCGGGTGAGGAAACCCTTGTTTTCTCTACAGCCGGATTGACATTTGAAGATGGTTCAGACTTCAGTTACAAATCATTTCAGTGGGCAGGTGACTACAATTATATCCTGTTTCAGACCAACTTTAATCCCATCTGGCGCTATTCGGGCAACGCCGATTATTATTATTACTCCATAGAGAACAAAGCGCTTGAATTACTCGTGGAACAGGCATTCACTGCGGAAGTATCTCCTGACGGAACAAAACTGGGGTATGGCAAAGACGGTGACCTGTACATGTATACATTTGGATCGGGGCAGTCTGTCAGGTTCACAGACGATGCCACAGACCATTTCTACAATGGGCGCTGGGGCTGGGCCTACGAGGAGGAGTTTGGACTTGTACAGGCATGGAAGTGGTCGCATGACTCAAAATATATTGCTTTCTGGCAGTCTGACGAAAGGCATGTACCGATTTACAGGTTAACAGACTTTTCAGGTACACACCCCGAGTACATGGAGGTACCCTACCCCAAGGTTGGTGATCCGGCGCCCTATGTCAAACTGGGTGTGATCAACACAGAAACAGGAGACAGGGAGTGGATCGATTTTGACCTCAAAGGCGGCTATATTCCCCGTATCTACTGGACTTCCGATGCAGACAAACTGGCTGTTGTCTATATGAATCGTCCACAAAATCACCTGGAGCTTTACATGGTTAACACGCAGAACCAGGAGAAACAGCTGGTATACAGCGAAACATCG
This sequence comes from uncultured Bacteroidaceae bacterium, assembly GCA_964589155.1. Taxonomy (GTDB): domain Bacteria; phylum Bacteroidota; class Bacteroidia; order Bacteroidales; genus M55B112. Next base: position 11,245 of record CAZPTO010000039.1, read on the forward strand.
GACACCTGGATAGATATTTTTGATTTTTTTGCCGGAGAACTCAACCATTTTTATTTTCCGGAAGGCATGAAGGATTTCTTTCTCGTTTCTGAAAGAGATGGCTGGGCACATATTTACAGGATCAGTTATGACGGCGCTGACATTACCCAGGTCACCAGTGGTGCTTTTGAAGTGATTGGCATCAAAGCAGTCAATCCATCGAGCAAGACACTTTATTACGTCTCTACAGAAATATCACCCCTGGAGCAGCATCTTTACGCGATCAAATTCAACGGCAGATCAAAAAAGCGCATCACCACCGCTGAAGGCAACCACCGTGTGAATGTTTCCCCTGACGGAAAATACTATTTCGACCAGTACTCTTCGGTAAATGAGCCTGCCAGGGTACTGCTTGGGAGCACGAACGGCAAAATAGCAAAAGATCTTACTGACAATGCCCATGTGGAGCGCTTTCTTGAAAATCATATGTATGCTCCTAAAGAATTGTTCAGTTTTACAACCAGCGATAGTGTTGAACTGGATGGTTACCTGGTCAAGCCCATGGATTTCGATCCTGAAAAATCCTATCCCCTGCTGCTCGATATCTATGGCGGTCCAGGCTCACAGCGGGTATATAATACATTTGGCAACAATGGCTGGCATCAGTGGCTGGCCCAGAATGGATTTGTAATCGCCAGTGTGAACAACCGGGGGAACGGCGGATATGGCAGGGCATTCGAGAAAGTCGTGCACGGGCAGCTGGGTAAGATGGAAGCCAGGGATTTTGTTGAAACCGCAAATCATCTCGCATCAGCATCCTGGGTGGATGGCGAACGGATGGCCATTCGTGGTCACAGCTACGGCGGGTTCATGTCGAGTTACACCATGGTGAATCACCCAGGCATCTTCAAGGCCTCCATTGTTGCGGCACCCACCTCCGATCACCGGCTTTATGACTGTATCCTCACAGAAAGATACATGGGGTTGATCGAAGAAAATGAAGAAGGATATATCAACAGTGCTGTACCAACCAATGCAGCTCAACTCGATGGGGAAATGCTCCTGGTTCATTCCCTGCTGGATGAAAACGTCCATCCCCAACATACTTTTCAGCTGGTGCAGGCCTTTATCGAGACAGGTAAAGATGTGGATCTGAAGATCTATCCTCCCGGGGATCACGGCGTGGCCTACGATATGGTTAGTTATCTTTTGATGATGACGCAGTATACTGATTTCCTGATGGAGCATCTTATGGAATGATCCATAAATTTTCGCGCAGGTAAACAAATTCTGTCCTTTCCCTGTTGTAATAAAAAGCTTCAGAACATGAAAAGACGGTATTTTATCAAAAGATCATTTGCCGCAGGCACGGGGATTGCAGCGCTCTCCGCATTCCCTTATCACCTTTACGCACGCGACAAAGCTTTACATCCCTGGGACAGGGTGCAGCTAGGCAATACGGGAATCGAAATTTCCCGAATGGCCATGGGAACCGGGACCAGCGGATGGCGGGGCAGCTCCAACCAGACGCGCAAGCTGGGGATCAGGGGGCTTGCAGACCTGCTGCGTGCCGCATATGATGAGGGAATCAATTTCTGGGACGCGGCAGACCAGTACGGAACACACCCGCATCTCAAAGAAGCACAAAAAAAGATCAAGCGTGAGAATGTGGTGATCCTGACCAAATCCACCTCCATCACAGCCGGAGGCATGAAGAAAGACCTGGATCGTTTCAGGAAGGAAATGGGTACGGACTACCTGGATATCGTATTGCTTCATGCAGTCACCAATGGCAACTGGCGAAATGATCTGAAGGGACCCATGGAAGTCCTTTCTGAGGCAAAAGAACAGGGGATTATCAGGGCGCACGGCATTTCATGTCATTCCCTTGAAGCTTTGGAGCAGGCAGCTGAGGAACCTTGGGTGGATGTTGACCTGGCCAGGTTCAATCCTGCAGGTGCACGGATGGATGCCGATGTTGCGACAGTGACAGCAGTACTGCAACGTATGAAAGACAATGGCAAAGGAATCGTTGGTATGAAAGTGTATGGCGGCGGGGCGCTCGTGGACCATAAGGACAAGTGCCTGCAGTTCCATACCGGCCATGGTTTTATTGACGGCTTCACGCTGGGCATTGAAAGTGCCGAACAGCTGCAGGACGTGCTTGCAAGACTGCCATCTGCCAGTGTCAGGGGCTGACCGCAAATGTTCATGGCTTACTACTATTGTCCGGGGCTGACCTACAGCCTCCTGTGCTGTCCGGCAGCGTCATGAACTTACCTTCTGTACCCGGAGTTGACTTCCAATGGCCGGAGCAGACTGTGAATCTCCTGTCCGGCTACTTTTCGCGACAGACAATAAACAGACTTTTTTGCCTGACAATGCTTAAGAATCTCTGATCTTTTTGTGGTTCCCGGTTCTTTCTCGTATTTTCATGGGCAAAATCGAGACATATGGAATACACGCCAGAACATTCACGTTACAAGCAGGTACCTTACAACCGTTGTGGAAAAAGCGGATTAAAACTCCCCGCTGTTTCCCTTGGCCTCTGGCACAACTTCGGTGAGGACCGTTCGTTTGAAAGCAGTCAGAAGCTCTTGCTGCACGCATTTGACAGGGGAATCACTCATTTTGACCTCGCCAATAATTACGGTCCCCCTCCCGGTTCTGCAGAAGAGACACTCGGAAAAGTACTTGCAGGGCCACTAAAGACTTACAGGGATGAGCTTGTCATCTCATCGAAGGCCGGTTATTACATGTGGCCAGGTCCTTATGGAGAATGGGGATCAAAAAAATACCTGGTCTCCAGTCTTGATCAGAGTCTCAAAAGGCTCGGACTGGAATACGTAGACATTTTTTATTCCCACCGCCCGGATCCGGATACACCATTCGAAGAGACCATGGCTGCGCTCGATCAAATCGTAAGAAGCGGGAAAGCCCTCTACATTGGCCTATCCAATTACAGCGCCGCACAGACCAGGGAGGCCACGTCCATTTTAAAATCGCTTGGAACCCCCTGCCTGATCCACCAGCCGCGGTACAATATGATGGACCGCTGGGTGGAGGATGGGTTACTGGATGTACTCGAGGAGGAGGGCGTCGGTTGCATCCCCTTCAGTCCGCTTGCACAGGGATTGCTGACGGACAAATACATCAACGGGATTCCCGAGGATTCCCGCATGGCCGGGAGGAGTATATTTCTGCGCACCAATGCACGCACGGATGCGTTGGTGGAAAAAATCAAGAAACTGAATGCGATGGCAGCCGGCCGCAACCAGACCCTGGCACAAATGGCCCTGGCATGGCTCCTGAAAGATTCCAGGATCACCAGCGTGCTGATCGGTGTTAGTAAGATCAGTCAGATCGATGACAGCCTGGAGGCAGCCGGAAGCAGCAAATTCAGTGCAGACGAACTGGAAAAAATTGAGCAGATCCTCAGGGATTAGAATTGAAAGTATCCTGAATTATGAAAAATATCAAATGGGGAATCCTGGGATGCGGCGGCATCGCGCATAAATTTGCACAAGCCTTACAGCATACCGAAGGAGCCATACTCTATGCTGCTGCTGCCAGGGATGGTGAGCGGGCTTCAAATTTTGCCCGCCAATGGGGATTTGAAAAACCAGTTGAAGGGTACAAAGCATTGGTTGCCGATCCGGAAGTGGATATTGTTTACATTGCCACCCCACACAGTTACCACTATGCGCATACCAGGCTTTGCCTGGAAGCCGGCAAGCATGTGCTGTGTGAAAAGCCATTTACAGTCAATGCCGGCCAATTGCGCAATTTAATCACGCTTGCACAGTCAAAGCAATTGTTCATGATGGAAGCCTTATGGTCAAAGTCCCTTCCCGGGATCATCAA
>CAZPTO010000040.1:0-15041 GCA_964589155.1 uncultured Bacteroidaceae bacterium
TCTCCGCTACCTGTTGCAACCAGTACTGCATCGAATTTCTTTTCAATATCCCTGAAATGTTCCGGATCCACAAACGTGTCAGGGTAAAACCAGGCCCCCAGGTCCCTGATCAGTTTGATCTCATGCTCTAAAACGCGTTCAGTCAGCACACCATTTTCCACCTCGTCCCAAAGGGTACCGCCCGGAGCACGACCCTGAAAATAAATATCGCACTGGTAGCCCCAAAGCTGCAGGTAATAAGCTGCGGAAAGTCCAGCCGGTCCGGCGCCAATGACCGCCACCTTTTTCCCATTGGCAGGTAATTTGTCGGGGTGGAATGAATCAGCTGCATCCATATCATGGTCCCCGGCGTATCGCTTCAGCAGGCAAATTGAAACTGCTTTATCGACACTTTTACGCCGGCATGCGCCTTCACAGGGGGCTGGACAGATCCGCCCGAAGATTCCGGGCAGGGCGATATCATTCTTGACGATCTTTAATGCCTCTTCGAATTTTCCATCTGCCAGCAAGCGGTTCATCAGGGGAATATCCATATGTGCAGGACAGGTCACCTGGCAGGGTGCCTCACAATCTCCTGTATGTTCGCTCAGCATCAGTTCGAGCGCAGTTTTCCTGGATTCTTCTATCTCAGCATCGCGGGTAATTATTTCCATCCCCGCTGCTGCTTTCACTGAGCAGGAAGGAAAGAGCCGGTCATTTTTTTTATCCTTAACCATACAGATCATGCACGATGTAAAATGCGGTTTCCCATCCCTGTAGCACATTGAGGGCACTTCAAAGCCTTGCATACGTGCTGCAGCCATCACGGTGATCCCTTCAGGTACATTAACTTCCTTGTTATTTATTTTCAGCTTCAACATTTGCTTCTCTTATTGATCATTTCGGATCCTACATTTATTGCGAGAGTCATTCCTGGGTCAGTTCAGCCAATATCCATTGGTCCTGTTCACTTTACGATGACTGCATCTTCCGGGCATACCTGTCGGCAGCCATCGCATTTGATGCAGAGCTCCAGGTCGATCTCATGTACTTCGTGGGGTGCAAAAGGGATGGCATCCACCGGGCAATCCTGTGCGCACAGGGTACACCCGATACAATCCTCTGTAATCTCGTAATGGATCAGTTCTTTACATTTTCCTGTAGGGCAGGTACCATTTATGTGTGCTTCGTATTCTTCCCTGAAGAATTCAAGGGTGGTTTTGATGGGATTTGGTGCGGTCTTGCCCAATCCGCATAAGCTCCCTTTCGCAGTCCAGTCGGCCAGGCTTTCAAGATCCTCCAGGTCCTTCATTGTCCCTTTGCCTTCCGTGATCCGCACAAGGATCTCCAGCATCCGTTTTGTGCCGATCCTGCAAAAAGTACATTTTCCGCAAGATTCATTCTGTGTAAAAGAGAGAAAATATTTGGCAATGTCCACCATGCAATCCGTATCGTCGAGCACCACCATTCCTCCTGATCCCATCATTGCTCCCACCCCTGTCAGCGATTCAAAATCAATGGGGGTATCAGCCAGTCTTGCAGGGATACAACCACCAGAGGGCCCACCAATCTGAATAGCCTTGAAGGTCCGCCCGGGTGCAACCCCGCCGCCGATCTCCTCTACAACTTCGCGAATGGTAATTCCCATGGGAACTTCAATCAATCCCCCGCGTGTCACTTTACCGGCAAGAGCAAACACCTTTGTCCCTTTGGAGTTTTCGGTTCCCACCTTATTGAAGCCATTGGAACTGTGCCTGAGAATATAGGCAATCTGGGCAAAAGTTTCCGTATTATTGACCAGCGTAGGTTTTTCCCACAATCCTCTGACGGCAGGAAAAGGCGGCCGCATCCGCGGGAATCCGCGCTTGCCCTCGATGGAGGCAATGAGCGCTGTTTCCTCGCCGCATACAAAGGCCCCTGCCCCCTGGTAAATCCGCAGGTCGAACCGATACCCTGAATCCAGGATATTTTCGCCAAGATAACCATGTTGATAGCACCGGTCAAGCGCCTCCTGTACTCTTTGAACCGCCAGGGGATATTCTGCCCGAATATAAAGAAGTCCTTCATCTGCTCCCACGCTGTATCCTGCAACGATAATACCTTCAATGATCCTGTAGGGATAAGACTCCAGCAGCATCCGGTCCATAAATGCCCCCGGATCTCCTTCATCGCCGTTGCATATCACGTATTTCTTCGGCCCTGCCTGGTCGGCCACCAGCTGCCATTTGGTTGCGGTGGGGAACCCTGCTCCACCTTTCCCCCGTATACCACTGTCTTTCAACTCATCAATAATCTGCTGCGGATCTTTTTCAAGGCTCTTCCGCAGTGCCAGGAATCCCTGCCGTTCCTTGTATTCTTCGATATCCACCGGATTGATCACCCCGCGGTACTCAGTGGCAACAGGCACCTGTCGGTCGAGAAAAGCTGCAACATGTTTCTCCCTGACATTCAATGAATACCTGTCCACGCCCGACCACTTGCCGTCATCCACCACGTTTTCCAGGACATTAATTACCTGCCCTTTTACCCGGTTCCACAAGCTGGATGGTTTAAAATGCTGTCGAACGATCTGATCCACGTCCACTGATTTCACGTGTGAATAAAGGACAGGTTCTCCCTCGACAGGAACTACTTCCACAAGCGGGACCTGGTGACACATCCCCACGCATCCTACATGTTTAAGTTTCACATTCAGGCTGTTCCTGTCGATCGTGTTTTTTACGGCATCCCTGATCTCATCGCTTCCACTGGCCACACAGCAGGACCCAAGGCCAATCCGGATTTCGCCCTGTATCTCCTCTCCGCTGGCTTTCCTGAAGCGTTGTTTCGTACCGCCATCCTTCGCTTTATTGAAATCTTCCAATACTCCGTCAACCGTTGCTGAGGCTACATGTCCATATGTAATGTTGTCGATTTGCACGACCGGGGCGAGGGTGCAACATCCCAGGCAATTTACTTTCTCCACGGTATATTTCTTGTCTGAGGAAGTATCTGCGCCGTCCTCCATATTCAATTCCCTGCGGATGGAATCGTAAACCTGCTCTGCTCCTTTTACATGACAGGCTGTCCCTACACAAACCTTGACCATGTGGTCTCCTGCAGGTTTGAACCTGAACTGGGAATAAAAACTTGCCACACCAGTGATCATTGCAGGGGTAATATCCGATACTTCACAAACACGGCGCAAGGCTGCTTCCGGAAGATAATTGTATTTTCCCTGTATTGCCTGCAGCACAGGGATCACAGCCGACTGGTCACGCCCAAGTTCTTTTACGATCTGGTCTATATTCTTGTATTGTTCTTCCATCTTCACACCTCCGCTATGCTTCTTCTAATTGCCTATACAGTATAAACTTTCACTCCCCCTGATATATATCTTTCCATCAGCAAATGCCGGGATCGCATAGGATGCTTCCCCAAGTTCAGGCTGGCTGACGACGGTTCCTGACCGGTCTGCCTTCATGATATGCATCACCCCACTATTGTCCATGATGTACAGTTTTCCATCCACCACCATTGGTGAACTGTAAAGGGTTGCTCCGAAATCCTGTTCCCAAACCTGCTCACCTGTTTTCGCATCATAACATACAAGCACACCATAGCTGGTCGCCAGGTAAAGCAGTCCGTTGTGGGCCACGGGGCTGGCTGCCTCGGAAAGGTAATCGTAATTTTCCCACTGAACTTCAGCGCCCGGTTCCGGGTTGATGGCTACCAGGCTGGCATATTCATTGTTGGCAAAAACCAGACCGTCTTCATAAGCACATGAGGGTCCGACCTCACCCATCATCACGGCCAACTTCCATATTTCCTCCCCGGTCTCCACATCATAGCCTGCCACATTCGGATCTGTATTGGTCACCACTTGCATTTTGCCCGCATAATTGATCAGGATAGGGGAAGCCCAGGAGATATGATTATCCCGCGAAATATCCCAGATACTTTCCCCGGTTTTCGTGTCCAGTGCCAGCATCCTGCCACGCTTACCGGTATCGTACTGTACGATCAGCTTCCCGTTCCATACAAGCAGGGATGATGAATGTCCATAATGATTCTCAGGAACGCCCAGGTTGCGGGCCCAGACCCTGTTTCCCTCCAAGTCAAAAGCGACCACATCTCCCGTTGCGAAAATGGCATACACGCGGTAGCCATCGACAACGGAAGTTGGTGCTGAAAGTCCTGTATCCTCTGTCACATTGGGCATTTTCGATGGCGAACCAGGGATATTACCGGCCTCCTTTTCCCACAGCAGCTGCCCGGTATTCCTGTTATAGCAACTCACGATGCGGGCCGACTCATCAGCACCTGCCAGGAACAATTTGTCGTCCCAGATCACCGGGGAATTGTACCCGGGCTTCGAGATGGCCACTTTCCAAACCACGTTGGTCCCGGAAGCACCATTCCAACTGGTGGGTATGTTTTTATGGTAGGACACACCCAGGCCCATCGGTCCCCTGAAACTGTTGTGCTGTTTCTTAAACTCTGCAAGTCCGTAAATATTTTCCGCAGCTGCTTCCGGTTGTCCTCCTGTCGACTGCTCCCCCATGGCAGCAAGTTCATCCTGCCCGGCAATCTGCTGGCCAGTCCTTGCTTCTCCGGTTGTTGTATCCTGAATGTCGCGTGCCCCTGCTCCTGTTGCAGCAATACCTGCCGAATCAACAATCTCTACTACTTCGATTGCTTCATCTGCAGACTGTGTTCCTGCATCTGCCACTGCCTCCGGATAATAATTTTCAAGATAATTCGTGCTTGAGAAAGCTGCAAAAAATGCCAATCCAAAGATCACCACGCCAGCCACCAGCAGCCATCTCCATGCTGCCATTCTTGACTGTAAAAAATCCTCTTTTTCCTGATCTGGGATACCGATGCGCTTGCGCATGTCAGTATATATTTTCAATGAAGCAGCAAACAGGATTCCGCCAATCAGCATCAATACTGCACCTGTTCTGACCTGCCAGGTGGATGTAAAATAGGCTTTCCTGACCATCAGGTCAAAATCCCGTATCTCCTGTTTCAACTGCTCATTGCGAGGGTCATTTTCCAGCTGCTCAACGAGGGTATTGAGTGTCTCGCTTTCGAGCGGTTCATATTTTTTTAACTGGACGAAATTAATGAGCATCAATGCAGCTACCACCAGGGTAAAGATCCCTGATATCTGCATCACCTGCCTGGCCAGTTTTATTTTTTCTACCTGGTTCATCTTATATCTTATTTATCTACCGGACAATAATCCATGCATCTGCCACAACTGAAGCAATCTCGCTTGTGTGGTATATAGTCTTTTCGCTTCCTGAGCACGAACTGATTCATAATCATGATCCCGACCACAAGTCCAAGATATCCGCCGAGGTACCATCCGCCCCGTTTAAATTTGGTCCTGATCACTGAAGCCTCTTCAACCAGTTGATCCATGGACTTTCCAGATTCCAGGAACGCCTGAATATCAAGATTTTCTGTATCTTCCCTGAGTTCAGGGTGTGCAATCAGTAATTCAGAAAGGTATACATCAGGGTGTGCCTTTGAAAGGAACACATGTGCCCCGGAAACGGCATAACCGCCGGCAAAGATCCATACGGGCACGAGCAATCCAAAGATGACATACAGCCTTAGATTCTTGCGGATGGTCGACTCGGTGCGCACCTTTTCATCAATGGGGGCTTCAATGGCATCAAACGGACAGGAGTTTGCACATAACTTACAATTAATACATTCAGAAGGTGTAATGGTGATGTGTTTAGTGGAAAACCGGGACATAAATCCAAGCAGCACACTATAGGGGCAAAAAACACGGCAGTAGGGCCTGGCAAAAAACATTCCAAGTACAAGAAAAGCAATGCCCAGGCCGATCATCAGGTAAGGGCCATCCATCCTGAAAATGCCTACAAATGGATCATAGCGGCAGATGATAAAGTCGGTTCCCGTTGCAGCAAAAAGCACTGCCAATCCGATATAGATATGGGGTATGAATGACAATGTCTTCCGCACCCAGCTGGAAACTGAAATGGGTTTAATCACTACCAGGTCCTGTATTGCCCCGAGCGGACAGGCGGCCGCGCAAAAAGACCGCCCGTAGAACAGGGCGAAGACCAGCGGAAGCAGGAAAAACAGCAACACTGTTATGGATATTTTGTAGGCGGGGTCAAATATGGCAAGCGTAACATTCTGAATGGAACCAATCGGACATATGCAACCGTTCCTGTAAAATCCAAAATAGAGCAATGTAAAGACCGAAAGCCAGAGGATGCCCCGCCGCGAACGCTTTTTCAGGATAAGCCATGTAGCCAGCACAAGCACACCCAATAATACAGCAACATCAAGCACCTCCAGTCCTGCACCCCTTGGCTCCGGGGTGGTGGCATCCGGCTGTTCATAACCACTTTCGAATTCCGGCTTTGGAAAGCGTTGCTGTGCATTCAGTGCAAGAAATGCAAAAACCGTCAGTAACAGGATCAATGATCTGTGTTTTTTTTTGATCATGCGCCTGCTCCTTCCGAATCCTTTGATGTGAAATCACCCTTGATCATGTATGGTTCGCCGGCCGGCACTCTGCTGATGGCATCAGACGGACAGACACGCGCGATGCTGCATTCATTGCAATTGACGCATAAGTCATGCCTGATCTGCAGGTGCAGCGATCCGTTTCCAAATGCACTGCAACCCTTCACGCATTTTGCACATCCGATACATAGTTCTTCATCAATAATATATTCAAAATAGGGTTCTTCAATGAATTTCCGTTCAATAGCGGCTGCCGGGCACAGCTGCTTTTCTGCAGCCGTCCCGAGATCGGTAACACCTGGCTTGAAATAGCCCCCGCAAAGATCGCAGTACCCACAAAGATCATATGCATGCACACATTTCACGGCCGAAGGGGCGAGTACACAATCGGTGGCACATCTGCCACACTGGGTGCACTTGAACGGATCAATCTGCCACACATATTTATCACCACCGGCATTTACTGCTGCTGCCACGCCTATCCCGGCCAATGAAAGACCGAGTGTGAACCGCGCTCCCTTATTAATGAATTCCCTCCTGTTGTATGCCTTATCCTTTGCCATCTTCCTTCATCTTTTGTGCCCTGGGTAGATTACAGCTATTCAGTTCACCACATCCCTTGCAGAACCTGTTAATCGTACACTCCGACTGTACTGATATCTTGTCACGAAACACAAAAATTCCCACCATGGCTGTCATGGCCGAAAGGACGGAGATCCGCGCAAGGGCATTCATAAATTCTTTTCTGCTCATCAATATCTTCGTTTATTTATCAGGCTGGTAATATGCCTGTTATATCTTTTCAAATATCCTCAATACGGCTCTTTCAAAATCCAGTGCGTACACAACATTGTTCGCATCTACTACCACCTCGGGCGCCTTGCCTTCCTCTTCAAATTTTGCGGGTGGTGCTACCACTGTTTTCAGCTCACCAGAGCTATCGTAAATCTTGATCCGCACCATATGCTTTTCACTCGTCACAAAAGCGCCATCCTCCATTACCGCGATATGTGCGGGATTACAACAGCCGCTGAATCCTTCGATATTCATGGATCCCGCCTGCCAGAAACCCCTTAACTGGCCTTCATACGTGTAATTCTCGAGCGCATGCCGCCCAGGATTCACCACCCACAGTTCACCATAGCTATTGACTGCCAGGTCGAAGCTGGCGCTGGGAACGATGAAACCGTGACCGGCATTGCTTTCAGCTTTGCCTTCAAACTGGCCCAGCAGTTCACCATCAAAGTCATAGCGTAATACACGCCTGTTCCCTGCATCAGCAACAAACAGGTATTCATCCGATGTTGCCAGCGAGGTAAAGACACATTTGTTTCCGGGCGACTCCCACGCGGAGATCAGTGTACCTTCATGGTCATATTTTTTCACATGATCCTCGAAACCAATAAAAACCGCCTCCTCGTTCACTTCGATACATGCAGGAACACCTTCAATGGAGACTTTTAATACCTGGACACCTGAAGGTGAGATTGCCTGCAAGACCTGCTCACCTGCGATCCAGAGTGTGTTTTCATAAAGATCCAGTGCGCCAGGATTATAGCCGCGAATGGGAAAATTCCTGGTTTCCTTGTAACCGATCATTAAGGGGTCTACATCCTTGAATTGATCCACGTTGTATTCATACGGATTGTCTCCCAGCCGGTCAGGTCGCTTGCCCGAATAGTCCAGTACGATCACCACGATAATGGCTGCGATAATCAATACGACGATAAACGATAATGACTTATTCTTCATATTACATTAGTTTCGGCTCACGGCCATATCCATACATATCATTGTTTCCGAATCTCTCAACACCATGTAACCGTCTGCAACAGCAATAGGGGCCCAGGCATCTGCACCATCCTCAATGACACGGTATCGGTCGAGTTCAATATAACGGGTGACAGAGGGGCGTGCAATAACCAGCGTACCATCGTCATCCAGTATAAAAAGTTTATCATCTGCGATCATATAAGGCCCGAGTCCAAACCGTACTGTCTGTCCGCTTTCCCATACCACCTCTGTAAAATCATCGGGGTGTACGCAGATCAATTCATTCCGCAGGGGCCCGGCATCCTTTGGCAGAATACCCAGCAGGTGTCCCTCGTACATCACAGGCGTTTGTTGCTCACATGCCAGTCCTCCTTTGGGACTGTATTCCCGGATCACTTCCGATGAAAAACCATCCCCGGTGCGGGTAAGTTGCAACACCATGCTGCCGGCACCGTAACCTGCTGTAAGGAAAACAGTGCCATCTGAGAGGCACACAGGCGAGGGAGCCACTACATTGTGTTTCCATTCAGGAGCCGACCAGACCATCTTTCCGGCGTCCTTCCCTTCAGCTGCAATCCCGCATGCACCACCAATAGCGCTATACACATACATCTTTACACCCTCCAGTTCATATGGCATAATGGATGAGTGTGACATGCCCCATTGCTGGTCATTGGGCGTTTGCCAAACCACATCTCCGCTTTTGCAATCCACCGCAACTATGAGGTTTTTACCCCCGGTGGCAATGATCGCAAGGTCATTATCTATCAGCGGACACTGCCCCGTATACCAGAAGGGCACCTCAGATTCATAATCCTGCTCGACATTCAATCCCCACCTGAGATCGCCATCTTCCCGGTCTACGCACATCACATGACCGCGCGGTCCGATCGTGACAATATAGTCTTCCGTAACTGCGGGGACGGTCCGTGACATTCCATGGTTGCGCTTGATCGGTATCTCATACCAGCGTCTCCATAGCTCTGTACCATCCACCAGGTCAAAGCAGCGCAGCATATCTGCGCGCAATTCCTCATCATAATCGAGTACATAAACTTTGCCTTCATAGATGGCTGCCCCTCCATGGCCCTCACCCAGATCGACTTCCCACTGGATCTTCGGGCCTGACTCCGGGAATGCATCAATGAGTGCCACATCTGACCTGGAAATATTGTCGAAATATTCCCCCCTGAAACGGGGCCAGGTACCGGTAAGTTCTGAACGCTTTCGTTCGAACCGTTCAAAAAATTCACCAATCTCGATATCCAGGTGCACCTCGACCCCCTCTCCACGGTTGTCCATTCCGGGAACACTTTCGACAAGATCCTTCACAGGATCCTTCGTGATCCACCAGGCGATGGAAAGTATCCCGGCCAGTGCCATGAGGTAAGGAATCAATATGTGTGGTTTTGGCTTCAAATTTTATTTTTTTCGAATATCATAGACAAGTAACACATCATGGTGACGCAGGAACAGTTTCCCGTCGTAGATAGCGGGATGCGCCCATCTTGGCCCCCTGCCGTCGCTTACCTGGAAGGAACTCACCACATTGAATCCTTCCGGGGTTACCTCTGCAAGTCCCACATGACCCTGTTTCTCAGTAAAAACATAGAGCATACCATCGGCATAAATGATGGCCCCTTTGTTGTGCCAGGTTTCGTCGTACATCACTTCCCCGGTGTCCCAGTCGAGACATACCCAGTTGCCATTGCCATTATTGACCCAGTTGGAACCATAAATATATCCATCATGCAACACCAATCCCCCGTGGTGATTATCAAGTACGTCATTGGTCCATTTCACACTGACGGTCCTGGCATCCTCCGATAGTTCCACCATAAGTGCTTTATCGTCGTAGCCACTGGAAATGAAGATCTCGCCATCGTGATACAAAGGGGTGTTGGTACTGTTCCTTCTTCCTTTTTCTGTATAATCATTTATTAGGTCCAGTTTCCAAAAAGTCTCCCCTGTATCCGGATCGATCCCAACCAATTGTCTGGAAGTAGTTGCAATCAGCAACCTCGTGCCATTGTGTTCGATCATCAGCGGTGAAACATAGGACCGGACATCCCCTGTAGGTGCAGAGGTCCACATCACGGATCCGTCCTCCTTATCAAGTGCGACCATCACCGTCTCATCTCCTACCGGGGATGAGATCACGGCATCTTCTGTGAGCAATACTGATTCGGCCATACCCCACCTGTGGAATCCACCTTCGAACTCATCGTGCGTGTTTCTCGACCAAAGTATGTGGCCTGTGTTGGCATCAATGCAATTCACAGTACCCATGGCCCCTGTAATATATATCCTGTCATTTTCAATGGCCGGGGTATTCCTGGTTTCCTGGAAGGACTTCATCCAGGGTCGTCCATACACTGTTTCCCAATGCACCGTTCCGTCAAGACCAACGGCGGTAATCACCTCAAGCGTATCGCGTCTTCCTGTGACATACACCATATCGCTGTACAGCACCGGGGTAGAATATCCACCGCCAAGATCCTCCTTCTTCAGGAGAAGTTCCGGACCTCCTTCCGGCCATTCTTTCAGCAATCCTGTTGACGGGTATTTGCCATCCCTTTCGGGTCCACGCCATTGCACATCCTGTGCCTGAAGGGCAGGTCCCATTCCAGGCAACAGCAGAAAGAGCAACTGTAAACTTCTGTATATCTTTTTCTTCCTCATCGTATAAACGTTTCATTATTTGCAGCGGATTCTATCTTTTCTTTCCAGGGGTATCATATTCTCTTTCCCTGGTTTCAAATACTTCTTTTCTTTGCTATCCTTTCAAATCATATACCATCAGTGCATCTCCATGCCTGACATACAGCCTGCCATTAAAGATTGCAGGACGTGCCCAGAAGGCGCCTCTGCCTCCTTCTATTCTGAATGAGCTGATGATCTCCATACCATCTTCATCTGCCTCTACCAGGGCCATATTCCCTCTCTTTTCATCCAACAAATACAGCATGCCATCGGCTGCAATAACGGGACCCTTGTTCTTCCAATCCACCACCCACATAATCTCTCCATTCTCCCAGCGCATGCATACCCATTTGCCAAAATTCCTGTTTAAAAAGTTGGATCCATATACAAATCCGCCTAACCGCACCATGCCATGGTTCTGGTTATCGAGTGTATAATTTTCGTATTTCACCGAGACCGACCTGCCATCCGGTGCCAATTCCAGCATGACCAGCGGTACATCCCATCCGTTGGAGATGAGTATGTCATCTTCGTAGAACAATGGTGAATTCGCAAGGATGGTAACATTCTCACCTTCCGGACTCAGCTTATTGTAGTGCTTTGTCCAGAGGATCCCGCCATTATTTGGATCCACGCCCAAGGCATGTGTCCTGTTCATGGCAATGATTTGGCGGACACCTGTGCTATCGTTTTCATATAACACCGGAGATCCATTGGATCGTTCGGTTTCAAGCGATTCCGATTTCCAGATAAGCGCACCGGTGTATTTATCCAGTGCGATCACCGTGGTTTCATTTCCTCCCGGTGTTACAATTAACTTGTCATCCACCAGCAGGAGAGATTCAGATACTCCAAACATATCCCAGACACTTCCATAGGTCTCATGCACATCCACCTTCCAGAAAATCGCTCCTGTCAATGCATTAAAGCAAGCCAGCTGGTCCTTTCCGCTTAAAACATAAATACGGTTCCCTTCGAGGGTAGGCGTGCATCGGCTGTCCGGAATGGACTGATCCCAGGCCAGTCCATAAGGTTGTTGCCAAAGAATCTGACCATCATGAGCAAGGCAGGAAAGTACCTCCAGGCTATCGATCAATCCGGTGACATACACTGCATCCTCTGTAGCAATGGCAGAAGCATAACTTCTTCCAAGGCCTTCGGCCATATAAATCATATCCGGACCCGCTTCCGGCCAGACCTTCAGCAGCCCGGTATCGGGGAATACGCCATTGCGTTCCGGTCCCCGCCACTGCATCACCTGTGCGGAAACAGAAGTGGAAATGGTGAGACTCATTGTGAGAATAGCGATAAGGCTGAGAAATTTCATCGGAAAAAAATAAATTGAACCAACATGTCTTTCAAACTCACTTCACCTTATAGGCAATCAGGGCTTTGCCGTGACGCAGGTAGAGCACTCCATCGTGGATGATGGGATGTGCCCAGTGCTGTTCTGAGCCTTTGGTAACGCGCGTTTCGCTCAACAGGTCAAATTTTACCGGCGTCGCCCTGACCAGGGCAAGTTCTCCCCTGTCAGAATAGCAAAACAATTTATCATCTGCTGCGATGGTGACCCCTTTCCCAAGTTCAGAGTCGGTCCATTCATCTTTTCCAGTTTCCCAGTTGATGCATCGCCATTCCCGGTTATTATCACCAGAACCATAAATGTACCCATCAATCAGAACTGCCCCTCCTATTCTGCTGTCCAGGGGGGTCTTCCAGGCAAGTTGAATACTGCTGCCATCTTCGCCCAACACCAATTTTCCACCTCCCTGTCCATATCCACTGAAAAAGAACAGCTCACCATCATGATAAATCGGCGTATTGGCATGCACAGACCACTTATTGGGATGTTTGTGTGCCCACAGCAGGTCCCCGGTATTGGCATCAATACCCAGCAGGTGGGATTCGGTATGTGTTGTCAGCATTTTCCTGCCATTATGATGGAAAAGCAGAGGTGTACAATATGCCGAAAGCTCATTCTTGCCGCGACAGCTCCAAATGACCTCACCAGTATTGCGGTCGAGCGCCACTACGCTGTTCCTCCCTCCCGGGGTCGCATAGATCACGTTGCCATCTACTACAGGGGTTTCATTATAGCCCCATCGAATGGTATCTCCACCCAGGTCATTGACCATATCCAGTTTCCAAAGCAGACTTGCATCTGATTCATTCATGCACATCAGTTGTCCATAGCCACTCATCAGGTAGATCTTATCATCTACAATTACTGGTGTACCTCGTGGTCCATAAAAGCTCTCTGAATATTCGGGTCCATAGGCTTTACTATACACCAGTGTTCCATCCATATTGAACTTAAAGAGATACCCGGTACCATCTGTCATTCCGGTAGTATATATATGCTCACCTGCAACTACGGGAGATGAATGTCCCTGTCCGAGTTGCTCATATGCCCAGATGATCTCCGGTCCGTCCGCGGGCCATTTCTCCATCAAATCTGTGGCGGGATACACACCATCCGTACCGTTTCTCCAGGCTGTTGCCTCCTGTCCGTTGCTGGCATGTACAAATAGTGTCAGAAAAAATACAGCTAATAACTTCGTTTTCATTATATTTCATTATTTGTGAATATTCATTTTTCGTATTTCAATGCAAAAGACTCACTTGTTTAAAAACATCAAATTTATCATTTAAGTGTTGTATTGACAGGCGCTTGAATCATTTTGCGCTTAATTCAGAATCATTCTGTATAACATGCAAACAGGACCCGAAATAAATGATTATCCCAGACACCTCAGAATAGAAAGGCACTTGAGGAGAATCCAATCTCCAGGTGCTGAAATCATCAAATTTTCGTAACTTACAATCACAAATTTCAAAGGTTATGAAAAGAAGAACATTTATTTCCAAAACAGCTATGTCGATTCCGATGCTCAGCATGTTTCCTGCAGATCTATCTTCGCTGGGAATTGACAGGATGAAGGGAAAAATAGAAAAACGCACCCTTGGCAAGACGGGGTGGAAATTATCTGCCATAGGATTCGGTGGGATTGTCGTCAGGGATGCCACTCCCGGGCAAGCAGATGCACGTGTGAAAGAGGCGATTGATTTCGGTGTGAATTATTTTGATGTGGCGCCAACTTATGGCAACGCAGAAGAGATGCTCGGCCCGGCGCTTGAACCCTACCGTAAAGATGTTTTCCTCGCTTGTAAAAGCAATAAACGGACCGGGGATGACGCAAGGCGGGAGCTTGAAGAATCCCTTAAAAAAATGCGCACTGATTATTTTGACCTGTACCAGCTGCACGCAGTAACAACACCGGAGCAGGTAGCAACCACTTTTTCTGATAATGGTGCACTAAAAGCCTTTATACAGGCCAGGGAGGAGGGCTTGGTCAGGCACCTTGGTTTTTCTGCTCACTCCGTGGAGGCAGCAACTACGCTGATGGAGCGGTTTGACTTTGATACGATCCTTTTCCCTTTCAACTACGCCTGTTGGTATAATGGAAATTTCGGTCCGCAGGTAATGGAAATGGCAAAGGAAAAAGAGATGGGCATCCTGGCATTGAAAGCCATGGCATACAGACCCTGGCCTGAGGGAGCTGAACGGACTATTGAAAAGGCATGGTATGAACCGCTGACAGAAAAAGAGGATGCGCGTAAAGGATTGAGGTTTACCCTTTCGCACCCGGTGACCTCTGCCATTCCGCCTGGCGATGAAAACCTATTCTCCATGGCCCTGCGTCTGGCGGAAGAATTTGAGCCAATGAAGGACCATGAAATTCTTGAGATGAAACAAAAGGCGATGAATACCGAGCCGTTGTTTACATATCCACGGAGCTAGCTGCAAATCATTCCCCTCCAGTCTGAATTGCGCCCAAACCGGGTAGCATATCGTTCGTCGATATAGTAAACGGGGTATTGCTGGTTCCCATTCATCATTTATATGCTGAGGAATTATTTTCGTTACAGCTGAGGAATTTTTGAACGGCTATGCTTCGGCCCGATCATATATCCTTTCCGTCCGGAAACCATACCAGGTAACGATGACAAGGCACAGCAGCGGTATTGCAAATGACAACCTCACTTCGCTCATTCCAAGGACACTGATATCAGTGTAACCCGGACCACCA
>CAZPTO010000041.1:0-15025 GCA_964589155.1 uncultured Bacteroidaceae bacterium
TGGTGGTACTTCTGGAACATCAGGTACATCTGGTATTTCTGGTACAAATGGAACTTCTGGTTCATCTGGTTCATCTGGTTCTTCTGGGCTTGATGGAACTTTTTTCGGTTCATCTGGTACTTCTGGTACTTCTTTCTGTGATTTTGGAGCGGGGATTGAATCCTGTTGAGACATCACGGGAGCAATGATCGCCATGACCAGGATAATAGCTGCTAACTTTTTCATGATATACTGTTTTTATCTGTTCATACTCTGTTTGGTGGTATGACGACCAGGGGAGGGGGAAAGTTACAGAGCAACACCAAAAAAAGTGAATACATTATGCTGCCTGGTGATTTCATAAAGGATTGGCCATGTGCGGAGGATGCAAACCGGACGAGACAAGAAGGCAGGTTTTCAGAAACGGACACCGATCACCACCACGTCATCGATCTGGTCAACGTTTCCTTTCCAGGCTTCGAACTCCCTGTCAAGCAACTCGCGCTGCTCGTTCATGGGTTTTCCAGAAGCTTCCCGTATCAGCTGACCAAACCGTTTTGACATCAGTTTTTTGGATTTCGGTCCACCGAACTGGTCCGCATACCCGTCAGAAAAAAGATAGATGATGTCTCCGGTCTCTATCTCGATCGTGCCCAATTTGAAAGGATCCATTTTTTCATGGATGGCCACCGGCATCGCTTCCCCTTTAATACGGTTCAACTCACCGTTCCTGAGATGAAAAAACGGATTGTTGGCTGCAGAATAGGTCAGGATACCGGTTGCGCGATTGTATTTGCACATGACCATGTCCATGCCATCCTTATTTTCGCCGGAAGCACCCTTCTGATGCAACGTGGAGATCAGGTAGAGCCGGAGTTCGTTCATGATCTCGTCTGGTTCAATATCTTGATGCTTGGTGATAATCTCGTTCAGAAAACCCATTCCAAGCATGCTCATGAATGCTCCGGGAACACCATGCCCGGTACAATCAGCAGCTGTGAAAAATATATGATCATGTTGTTCTGCCGCCCAGTAAAAATCACCACTGACAATATCGCGGGGTTTGAACAGGACAAAATGATCCTGAAGGATGGAGGAGAGGGTTTTCGTGGAGGGAAGCATGGATTCCTGTATCCGCTGGGCATACTGGATACTGTCCATGATTTCGTTCTGCTGAGCGGCAATCTTGTCCCGCTGTGCAGTAGCAATATCCCGTTGTGCTTCTATTTCAACATTGGCCTCTTCCAGCTCATGTGTTCGCTCTTTAACCAGCTGTTCAAGCTTCTTCTTTTGCTGCTCAATTGCACGTACCCGTCCTTTATAAAACAGGTAGGCCAGCAGGGTGATGAGCATGACCAGTCCAAGTCTGAATACCCAGGTCTGGTACCAGGCTTTTTTAATGGTAAAGCTGAAGCTCTCAGCATATCCCCACAGGTTGTTTTTGCCTTTTGCTTTATAGATAAATTCATATTGTCCCGGCGGAAGATTGTTATAGTAGGCCTTGAATTCTTCCCCCCTGTGGTAGGAGGAGTAATTGTTTCCGGTGCCCCGCAGATAGAATTCATATTCAACGGATTTTTCATCTGTGAATGACAGGGCAGAGATTTCGAAAACAAAATTGTTCTGGTTGTGCCTGTATGTTCTTCCGGAAACAGGGTCGATCTTATCTCCATTGAGGGTCAGGCTTTCAATATAACATATCGGCGCATAGGAGCGGAAGGATTTTGCACGTATATTGAAATTGGAAATACCATGATAGGTGCCGATCCATAGCAGGTCATCCTGGTCGAGGTACAATCCCCCGGAAGTTATTTCATCGCCGCTGAGTCCGTCTTTGGTGTCGATCCTGAATTCGTGTTCACGGGTGTTCGTGTTGAAGTAGGAAAATCCCCTGTTGGTCCCAACCCAAAGATAATTTTTGTTCTTGGCAGCCACAATGGTTTTGACCACCACGTTTTTATCGTACGCCGCCATTTCCAGATTCTCGAACCTATGGTCGGTGATGCGCCCGATACCACAATCTGTTCCCACCCACAACATACTGTCACCGGGATGGAGTGACCACACATTGCAATCGGTCTCCATAACCGAAACAAATTGATCACCGTCAAATTCCACGATTTCCTCGTTGTTCCCCCCCAGGATGCGTTCCTGGTACTCACACAAATGGTAGATGTTCGAGGTATTGCGGTTTTTTAATTGCCGCGGCTGACTGTAAAAGTCATCCAGGTAATACACTACGCCGTTGATACCGGTCAGAAGAAAAATTTCCTCCGATGCGGAAACAAATATGTTTTCCGGGGTCAGTGAAAGCTGTGGAAACTGTGAAAAGCGGACGACCTGGAGGGTATTTACATTCACCTCATACACGCCAAAAGTGTTGGAGAGAAGAATATTCCCGTTGTTCAGCCGGGCAGCAAGAAACGTATTGTTGTTTACCCCGATGGAGGGTTTGTACTGGGTGAGTACATCCTTGAAGTAAAAAATTCCGTTATTGGAGGTGATCCAGATACGGCCGGTGTTGTCTTCGAAAATATTGTATATGAATGAGTTGATGGTATTCGGGAAAAAGTTTCTCAATCCCTTCCTGTTGGTAAGTCGTTGCAGGCCTCCCGAAAAACCGATCCAGATGTTGTCTTCCATATCTGCAAGAAATGAAAGGATCTTGTTGTTCCTGATCCCGATTTCCTGTTCGTAGAGTACCGGGGCCTGGTCGGTGGAGATCACCTGGTAGATCCTGGCATCTGAGATCAACCAAACGGAGCCGTAATTATTGGTCTTGATCTCCGAAAAAATTTCTACCGGGAAATCCAGTCTTTCATTGAGGTTGTAGTATTGAGCCGCATCACTATTTTCTCGCAATTGATCGAAATCCGCAATATACAGTCCGTCTTTGGTTGAGATCCAGATGCTGTCATTGATATCTACAAATACAGAAAAGGCATCCTGTTTGCTGATCCTGGCCATGACTTTCTTTTCCAGGTTGATCAGGAACACCCCCATGGAAGTGGCCAGCAGAATGCTTCCTGATTTTGGATCTTCGGTGATATTATAAATCAGATTGGGCAATTCAGGGAATACACTGTTGATATATTGTTCCTGTCCGCCCGGTCTGAGCAGGTAGGCCCCATCTTCGCCAATGAGCCATTTATTGTTCTGGTGGTCCACCAGGATCTTCTTAAATGATATGCCATCGAACCATCTTGCGCTAACCGTATCACGTCCAAATTCAGCTACACCGTTGGTCGTGGCAAGAAATATGGTTCCCGTGGAGTCCTGCTCTATATCTCTGACTGAGTTGGATGGAAGACCATGGTTCTCATTATATACATACATCTCCCGGCCATTGTATCTTACTGCACCCGAATTGGTGCCGAACCAGATGTATCCCTTGCGATCCTGGAAGATCGAAAACACATCTTCCTGCGGTAAACCGTCATCAGCACCATAATTGACATAAGGAAGCTGACCGGTCTGAAAGGATTCATAGTAACTGTTGATATAGGCATCCGGGGTTTGCAGGGTATTGCCCTGGAGGGATTTCATCAATACACGGATCAACCCGTTTTCTGACGAGGTACTGATGAATTGTTCCAGTTCAGCCTGGAGCCCGGGCTGATCCTTCCGCAATCCCCAGCAAACATTCAGATCTCCCAGTGTAAGTTTTACTTCCATCCCGGGATATTTGGAAAGTTCATAAAATGCATTGTACAGGATGGTATAATCTGCATTTCCCGACGCAACCTCCGGGAGGAAATCATTGACTTTATCTGTAAAATAGTAGTTGTCCAGCCCGTTATTGTTTAATATGTCTTCATACACAGTTTTTTGGCCTGTTACACATGTCATTCCTTCCAGGTCACTGAGGTTGTTGATTTCGGTTTCTTTTTTTGCAATGACAGCATATTCTGAAGGGTACACGGGGATCATGTTGACCTTTTTCGTTCTCCATTCAAGTGGAGCAAACACTTCGCAGGCAATATCAAAATGATTGAACCAGTCGGGAGTATAGGATGAATCCCGTATTACCTCTCCATCCCCAGTTTCCCAGTATTTGGAAAAGTAAGGCGTGATAATGATTTCAAGTGATACGCCGAGATGATCAGCAAATTCTTCTGCCAGGGCGTGCATAAACTGCTTCTGTCCATCGGATCGGTATATAAAACTGCGGTCGCGGAGGGCCACCACCAGCTTTTTTGATGCCAGGATGCCCGGCAGGTCACGGGACAGCTCCTCATACCTCAGGTTCTTATGTATGTTGGTGACGAACGTGGAGTACTGAATCTCGAATTTCTCGTAAAAGATCTCATCAAGAATCCCATTGTTGGCAATGGTCTCAAAAAAATTCTCCACCTCCTGCTGAAGGCGGTTGTTTTTCTCTACCGCCCATGCGGTCTTGGTTACATCGCTGACCGGGAAGGCAATTTGGAATTGATGGTCATTCAATGCATTAAAATTCAATGCTTCATCTGCATCCAGGACGATTCCGTATGCAGTACCACTGAGGAATAATTCTTTGGCCTGGTTGCCATTCTCAGTGGCGATCAGCTCAATGCCGCCACCGATCTGTTCATTGATTTCATTGAGATGCTTTTCAAAGGTGGTGGAGCGTTGAAATGTGATTTTTTTACCTGCAAGTTCCTGGAATTCCTCCGGCGGTTCCGCTCCGCCTTGCACCAGCAATAATTCTGCAGAATACAGGGTTTCTGCAAAATCAAAGAGCTTTTTTCTCCACTCCAGGATGGTAAAGGTAGAGCAGATGATATCGGCCTTCTGGAGGGCATCGGGTGTAAACGAAACCGAAGGATCGGTTTGAAGGCCCGGGGGGATCACCCCATCCTTCATAAATACCTCCTCCCATTCGATCTCTACTTCCACCAGTTCAACATTCAGGTAACTTGCAAATTCCTTTGCAAGCGGGTAATTGATGTTGCGAATATCGTCACTCGTAAACGCGATATAGATCTTACCGCTTCTTTTGATTTCATCCAGGCCACGGCCATATGCTGAAAGCAATACCACGGAGGCAAGTAGCAAAGTGAATATCTTCCTGAGATGCATGGCGAACTGCTGATTAATCTCTAAAAATAGCAAAATATTCCTCTTCTTCTCCACTGCTGAATAATGTTGTAAACCATGGAAGATGGAAACGAATCATCCAATGGTTGTCAGGAGTTGCAGAAGCAATGATTATTCAAAAAATTCCTTCAATGCACCGAAGTAAGATTCATCCCAACCCTCACTGATGTCCGCAAAGGCCTCGTCCGGGATGTTGGTATGAAGTAGTTCAATCTTTGTAAAATATTTATCAGGAGTAAGGGTAATGGTAACCACAGAAGGCTCTTTCTGATCACCGAAATACCATTCCTGTATGATTTTTCTGTCGGGCTCGAACTGCAGATTCCTGCCCACGATATCCCCGCTGAACAAAGAAAACTCTTCCCCTGCATTGGTGTTCATTACCGCATCTTCCCCCGTCCACAGTTCGATGGAAAATGGATTGGTAAGTGCTGCATACACCTCTGGCGGGGTTGCTTTAAGCTTATAATACTTTTTCAGGTTCTTCATGCCTTACATTTGTTTCTGCACAAGTTAAAACTATTCCACGAAAGAGCAGTTCAATCAGGCATGTTTTCCTGCTTCCGGACGCAACCAGGAAGGGGGTTAATACGTCTTGTTATTGAGTATCAGCTTATTTGATGTACATTTGAAACCCCGGCAGTATGAAAAAAATTATAATCGCAGTGTTGGTATGCATCCCGGCAATCCTGGCTGCACAAAGTGATTTCTCAGCTGAAGCATATATGCAATTCAGGGAAGAGAACAAGCATCTCACCACCAGTGAATTGTTACAACAGCATCCGCCCCGGTCCACCTATTACTCATCCAGGCAACACCCGGTGCGTCTTGATCAGATCACGTGGTTCGATACGATCGACAGGGAATATTCCCTGACGAAAGATGAAAAAGCACTGCTCGAGACCCATAAATTTATGGTTTCAGAACGGTTGAAGGGCAGTTCCTGGTTGGGGACTTTTGTGAATATCTATAACCGCGATTTGCCCTTGTTTTTGGGCACTGATTTTATCTTGTTCACCCTTCACCAGTCGTATGATGAAATTCTCAAGAAGCTGGAACATAAGCTGCTTGAACCAAACCTGTTGCGGCTGCTTGATGCCATGTATGCAGCATTCCCCGGGTTCTATGCACAATACGAGGACCAGCCGGAGCTGGCGATGTCCCTGGCTGACGTAGACCTGTATACTTCCGTGGCCCTGTCATTGCTTACTGGAGAGGATCATTACCCACACTATGCTGCCCGTGCTGATTTTGACCAGGTGATCGAGGCGGTCTATGCGGAAAAATTAACTTATATGCCTCTTTTTACACGGAAGGACCTGGACCGGAAACTCGATTTCAGCCAGTTCAAACCAAGGGGGCATTATACCGATGAACTTTATTTTTCCCCGGATGGCGGCAAGACCCTGGAAAATTATTTCAGGGCCATGATGTGGTTGGGCAGGATCGATTTCCTGATGACATCTCCCCCGGGGAATCCATGGGAACCCCCATGGGAAAAGCGTGATCTGCTGCGCATGAACCTGTCTGCCCTGTTGCTCAATCAATTGTTATACAACTCCGGGAAGGTGGAACTGTTGCAACAGCACGAGGAGATCATTGGTTTTCTCGTGGGAGAAAGTGATAACCTGACACCGGAAGAGCTTCATGATTTGTCTGCTTCAAATCTGGCAGCCGTTTCGGACCTGCTGAATGAGCAGACCTATGCGACGTTCCAGGAACTGCTTAACAGCTCAGATGATTACGGGCAGAAGATCATGTCCAACTTTTTCCTGGTGGATCCTGATACGAGTGACCCCGGGCAACTACCGGTCTCTTTCAAGCTGCTGGGTCAGAAATTCCTGGTCGATTCTTATATTTTCAGTGAAGTGGTATTTGATCGAATTGTTTTCGACGGAAAAAAGCAATTCAGGATGTTGCCGGATCCGCTGGATATCCTCTCGGTATTCGGCAATGAGAATGCCATGATGCTGATGGAGGAAGAAATGGAGCAATATAAATATGCCTATAAGATCAATGAACTGAAATACCTGGTGGATGCCTATGATGCAGCATACTGGACCAATTCCCTGTACAATACCTGGTTATCAGCGATTATGAAGCTGAATCCCCCGTCGTCTGCCGGCGGCCTGCCCTATTTCATGCAAACCACCGCATGGCATCATGCAAAGATCAATACGCAGCTTACCTCATGGGCCCAACTCAGACATGACAATATTCTTTATGGAAAACAATCCTACACAGGAGGTACGGGTTGTTCCTATCCCTATACCTACGTGGAACCCTATCCTGATTTTTATTCCTGTATCTCCACCTATGCTGCGAATGCCTCTTCATTTTTCCGGGAACAGTTGAGTGGTGATTTTCCCGGACTGGCGCAACAGATCTCAAATTATTACGACGGGTATGGAGAAATTATGGAACAACTGAAAGTCATTGCCGAAAAAGAGCTGTCAGGACAATCCCTTACAGATGACCAGCTGGTGTTCCTGAAAACCATGATCAATGGATACATGGCATCAGGTCCCAGCGTTTCGGGTTGGATCACAGATCTGCTGTTCCCGGCGTGGGATACATGGGAGCCTGATTTTACCGTAGCCGATGTGCATACGCAACCCACGGAGCCCAGCGGGGCAGTGGTAGGGAATGTATTGCATGTGGGGAATGGATGGATCAATATGGCGGTTGTGATTGCTCCCTGCAATACCGGGTCAGGTGAACAGATGGCTTTTATCGGCCCGGTAGGATCATTTCATACGGAGACCAGGCGGGATTTTTACAGGATTGATGATGACGAATGGGAACAATTGTTCAGGGCAGGAAAAACTCCGGAACGGCCACAATGGGCGTATGCCTTCCTGGCCAATGCAGATGGTGATACCATCGTGCCAAACAATGTGTTGAAAGGAGAGGAATATACCGGAGTTGATGATGTGCCCCGGTTTGATCGTGAAATGGACTATATGCTTCTGTATCCGAACCCTGCTTCAGCGTTCCTTCATGTACGGTTCATTCTCAACCATACAGCCGATGTTGTCGCCGGAATATTTGATACTTCCGGCAGGTTGATAAGTGATTTCTTTGCAGGGGAATTGCCTGCTGGTGAACACGACCTTGAGGTGCCGGTGGAGGAAACCTCTCCCGGTGTTTACTTTATTCGCATGGAGATTGATGGTCAGGGTTACGTGAAAAAATGTATCATCAATTAGGGTGAGATCCCGGGTCATCAAGGAGGAAACCCCAGGTCAACAGGTTATGTTCACGGATCTTCATGGTGTGATCTCGGAGATCTCAATATGCACGATCCTGTATGCTTTGAAGACTTCGATGACAGAAAACACCACACCATTAATTATTGCCAACAGCCCGGCGAAAAGAAAACTGAGTGATACCCAGTAATACCCATTGACTTCAAACGTAGAACGCACACCCAGCAGGATCGCTGTCACTGAAAAAAACAGGAGCGCTGCTGAATAGCTCACAATGGTAATCCGGATCATGTATATCTGGCGGATCAGGTGACTGATCTGTAGCTCGACCTTGTTCCGGTTGTTGCGGGAACCATTGGCTTCTGACAGATTACCTGTCAGTTGCCTGCGTTCCGATTTCAATAACCGGATCCGGTCGACGATCGCTGAATACCTGCTGTTCGTTGAAAAAAGCAGGATCGATGAAGCCACGATCAGTATCCCGGGAACCAGCAGGGAATGGATGAGTTGTGCAGCATTCGGATTCACATCTACAGGTTTTGTTTTCCTGACAAATGTTGTTATTTCTGATGAAATTGCCAAGAAATCATGTTGCTCATGCTGCTGAATGTGACTAAAATGGCCCCGCTGGTATGAATGGGAACCAACATCGCCGGATTCGTCTGGTCCGGCGATGTGTTGTTGCAGGAAGTTGCCTTCCCTCTATTCCAGTTTAAAAGTGATTGGCATCGTGAACAACACGTTCACATTTTTACCGCGCTGTTTTCCGGGTTCCAGGTCCGGTAGCAACCCGATCACCCTTACACCTTCGTCCTTCAGTGCCTGCACAGCCTGCGCATCCGGCACTTCCTGGTCAGGATCAAGGGCCCTGTAGGAAACCACTACCACTTCATCAATCGATCCGTCTTCCTTCTTTGCAGGTGGAGGAAGAATGGATGGATCGGGAACCACAACCTCACCGGTACTGGTTACCATGAAAGTTACGAATATCTTGCCTTCAACATTGTTCTGTTGGGCAATAGCAGGGTATTTGAGATTTTGCGCAATGAATTTCCTTATGGACATAACCAGGTCTTCTTCACCCGGCCACTGCGGCATTTGTTCCACAACATAAAAAATCTCTTCTTCTGTTTGTTTTTGCACATGCTCGGTTGATGCTTGTTCTGCGTTATGATCATTCATGGTCTCTTCGTTTCCACAGGCCATGAAGAACAACAGCGCAATACTTACCGGGAAGAGCATGAGCCCTTTCCAGGAACTTCCTTTTTTATAATTTTTGTTGATCATTTTGATTCTGTTTTTAATTTGATTACTGAATTGATTGGATATTGAAGCGCTTCCAATATATTGATTCAGGATGGTGAGCTGGTAGCTGACCTGGTCGGTACCGTGCTCAATCACCCTGTTATCTGCCTGGTATTCATGGTTCACCACAATGGCTTTTCGCAGCATCCAGACCACCGGGTTGAACCAGCTGATGCCCAGGATCACCTCGGCCATCAACCTGTCCAGCGAATGACCCAGCCGCGCATGGAATGATTCATGTTCCAGGATATGGCTCAGGTCTTCGCTGCCGGCCTGCACCGGGTCAATAAAAATGAGACGGAAAAAGGAGCTTGCGTGTAACTCTTTGCTGATATGCACACGGATTCCGTTGAGCCATTTTTTCTCTGATGTTGCTGATTGAATGAAGATGCGTGTGAGCCCGGCCAGCAATTTGCCGGCAAAAAACATAGTTACGGCGATATAGCATACGGTCAGGATTTCCGTGAGCCTGATGGTGTGCTGGACCTCGGAAGCTGTACTCCCTTGCAGGATCACTTCCGGGATGGTGATCAGCGTAGTGTCCAGGGTTCCTGCCGGGGTGGCAATATTGAACCGTAGCAGCGGTATTATGAACGATGCAGCCATGGCAAAAAGCAGGTAGACCCTCCTGGTGGCAAAGTTGGAATCTTTCCTGAATATCAGCAGGTACGCTCCGAAGAATATGGTGATTGCAATATTCAGCTCTATAAGATATGTGATCATCCCTGTCATTTCTGTTCAGATTTTTTCTTGATTTCTTCGAGCATGCTGATCATCTCTTCGGCTTCTTTTATGTCCAGCCGGTCGCCTTTTGAGAAGTGGGAGAGGACCTGCTTCAGTGAGTTATTGAAATACCCTTTCATCAGGTCAGCAAATCTTTCATTCCGGTATTCTTCTTTTTGTACCATGGGATAGTAGCGATGCGACTTGCCAAGTTCCTCGTGTGAGACAAATCGCTTTTTTTCAAGTATTCTGACAAAGGTGGAAACTGTATTGTATGCAGGCTTTGGTTCGGGAAAATGTGAAAGCATCTCTTTTACAAATGCCTTTTTCTCTTTCCAGAGTACCTGCATCACCTGCTCTTCTGCCTTGGTAAGTTCTTTCATGATGGTCCTTTGTTCAATGTCTGCAACAAATATATAACTAAAATATTAGTTTGTCAACTAAAAAGTTAGTTTATTAATAAAACGCACGAAAAAAGATGTTATTGCAGCGAGAGGTGTAATATTTATTTTATCCTGTTGTAATCCATGTGAATATTGGGCCCGGTTCGATCACAAACGTTATTTTTCGAGGATGTAATAGGTATGATCGTAGGGATTTTCCTGGTCTGCTTTTTTCCCGATCTTTGAAACGACCTTGTAATCATTGATGTTGATTTCCGGGTAATACGCGTCCCCTTCCACCTCAGTTTCTATTACAGTGATGTAGATCCGGTCTGCCATGTCCAGGGTTTTACTGTAAATCTGTCCTCCTCCAACTATAAAAACCTCTTCAGGGTGAAACGTTCCTGCGATCTCCAGGGCACCTGCAATGTCATGGGCAATAAGTGCATCGTCCGGGGTAAATTCCCTGTTGCGTGTGATCACAATATTGGTCCTGTTGTTCAAGGCCTTCCCGTTGGCCTCATAATTTTTTCGTCCCATAATTACAATGTGGCCGTCTGTGACCTTGTGGAAATATCGCATGTCCTCCGGCATCCGCCAGGGAAGCTGGTTATTCCTCCCAATTACAAAATTCCTTGAAACTGCGACAATGTGAGAAAGAATCATTTTTTTTATTTACCAAGGTAGGAAGAATCAGGCGGTGTCGCAAACGATCAATCACTGAGCGCGTCACCAGGAAGATTTTGATGCATTTATAGTCAAATATTTATTTCCGGCAAGAAATTTTCTAATTTTTAATTTGGCTAAATAAGAAGGTAAACTCCAGAAAAAGAATGTTCTGCCTGCTTATTTTAATTCAGATTCAATAATAATTCATCGATTGTTTGCTAAAACATCTCCTACTGTTACAGAAATAACAATAAAGAAATTATATTCGTCCCTGATTATTGTGATTCGTTTCACAACAGAATCTGGAGACCCAATAAAAGAAGCTTATTTTTTTAAAGATTAAATCATATTGCTATGATGATTAAAGAGGAACTGGTCAGCGAAGCTGTAAAGAAACATGGCAGCAGCCGGGAGGCATTGTTGCCTATTTTACAGGATATCGTTGCTGAAAAGAACTTCCTGTCGGATATGGACATGGTCGAGGTTGCAAAGGAGCTGGATATATCTGCTGCAGATGTTTTTGGTACAGCCACCTTTTATTCTTTCCTGGATTCCAAACCAAAGGGGAAATATGTGATTCGGATATGTAAAACCATCTCCTGTAGCATGAAGGGAAAGAGTGCCATTCTCAATACCATTGAGGAGACCCTGAAAATCAAACTGGGAGAGACAACTGCAGACCGAAAATTCAGTCTGCTGGAGACCAATTGCATCGGCTGGTGTCACAAAGCACCTGCCATGCTGATCAATGATGAACCTTACACGGAGCTTACACCGCAGAAGGTTACAGAAGTGCTCAGGGAATATATCAAGCAGAAGTAAAACCGGCAAAAAATATACGACATGACAAAAATACCTGTACAAAGAGTAGATCTTATTTTTGAGAGGGTTTCGTGCAAGGAGATCTTCGAAAAGGTCCTGCAAGCCAAGCCGGAAGAGATCACCCAGTCGGTCATCGACTCCGGGCTGAAGGGCAGGGGGGGTGCCGGATTTCCTACGGGACTGAAATGGCAGTTTGCCGCGCGTGAAAAAGGTGAGGATAAATACATCGTGTGTAATGCAGATGAAGGTGAACCTGGTACTTTCAAGGACAGGGAGATCCTGGATATGGTACCTGAGAAAGTATTTTGCGGTATGGCAATTGCTTCATGGTCCATCGGGGCAAAGGTCGGTTACATTTATTTGCGTGGAGAATATAAGTTCCTGGTGCCAAAACTGGAACAAAAGCTCTCAGATTTCCATCAGCTAATGAAGGACTTCGGGCATGACTTCAGGATTGAGCTGCGGCTAGGGAGTGGAGCTTATATCTGCGGAGAAGAGAGTGCGCTGTTTGAGTCGATCGAAGGCAAACGCGGGGAACCAAGGAACAAACCTCCTTATCCCACCAAGTCGGGATTGTTCAGTAAACCTACATGTATTAACAATGTCGAGACCCTCGTATATACCGTAATGATTCAAAAGTACGGATCGACGCATTTCAAGGACCTGGGGACCAAGGATTCAAGGGGATCCAAGGTATTCTCTGTATCAGGAGACACGCCCACAGCTGGTATTTACGAGCTGGAACTGGGGATGAGCGTTCGGGAATTTGTGGATGCTTTCGGCGACGGTGATACCAAGGCGGTCCAGGTAGGAGGTGCCGCAGGATTTTGTGTGCCGCGCAAAAGATTCGATGAAACCATCATCGGCTTTGAAGGGGTCCCCACCGGGGGGTCTATGAAACTCTTCAACAGTTCAAGGTCCATGTACAACGTGCTGCACAATTACCTGGATTTCTTTGCCGATGAGTCATGTGGTCAGTGCACCCCCTGCCGGGTAGGTTGTCAGCAGTTGCTTAAAGGTATTGAAGCAGTTAAAAAAGGTGAAAAAAGTCACAAGTACCTGGATGAACTGGTGAAGCTGGCTGCCACCATGAAGATCGCTGCAAAGTGCGGACTGGGACAATCTGTTGGAAATGCCTTCAGCTCTATCGTGGAAAATTTCAAGGAAGAGATCATTTATTAATTGTAAACAGAAAATTCACCTGTTATGGTAAAATTATCAATAAACGGCTTACTGGTGGAAGTTCCGGAAGGAACCACCATCCTGGAAGCTGCCAGGAAACTCAATTTTAAGATCCCGGTACTTTGTCACCACGATGACCTCTGTGTGGCAGGGAATTGCCGTGTTTGCGTGGTTGAACAGCTGGGAGGAAAAGCCTTGTTGGCCGCATGCGCCACACCTGTTGCAGATGGGATGCAAATTCTTACCAACTCACTGAAAGTTCGTACGGCAAGGAAGCACGTTATCGAACTGCTGTTGTCGGAGCATAATGCCGATTGCACGAAGTGTTATAAGAACGGAATTTGCGAACTCCAGAACCTTTCCAATGAATTCAGCGTGGGTGATCATATTTTCCTGGACCTGATCAAGCACAAGGACTATACCATTGACCGATTTTCACCTTCCATTCAGAAGGATGACAGCAAATGTATCCGTTGTCAGCGTTGCGTCCGTACCTGCCAGGAATTACAGGGTGTGAATGCGCTTTGCGTGGCCCATAAAGGGGCAGAGCAGAAGATAAGCACGTTTTATGATCACTCCATGGCGGAGGTGATCTGCACCAATTGTGGTCAGTGTATCAACCGTTGTCCCACCGGGGCGCTGGTGGAGCGGACCTACCTGGACGAGGTCTGGGATGCCATCCTGGATCCTGAACAGCATGTGGTGGTGCAAACTGCTCCTGCTGTGCGTGTTGGTATAGGTGAAGACCTCGGCCTTGCTCCAGGTGAACGTGTTACAGGGAAAATGGTAGCAGCGCTGAAACGCCTGGGTTTTGATGCAGTGCTGGATACGGATTTTACTGCTGACCTCACGATCATGGAGGAAGGCACAGAATTGCTGACCAGGCTGAAGAAAGCCCTGGTTGATAAAGAGGAGAATGTGGCCCTGCCCATGACCACCTCCTGCTCGCCGGGATGGGTCAAATTTATTGAACACACATTCCCGGAGTACCTGCCGAATGTCTCTACGTGTAAATCGCCGCAGCAAATGTTCGGAGCCCTCGCAAAAACCTATTATGCGCAAACACGTGAGTTGGATCCCAAGAAGATTGTAACCGTATCTATTATGCCTTGCACCGCCAAGAAATATGAGGCAGACCGGCCTGAGATGAGATCAAGTGGCTACAAGGATGTTGATTATGTGATCACCACCCGGGAATTAGCCAGGATGGTCCGCCAGGCCGGTATCGATTTTACCTTGTTGAAGGAAGACAAGTTTGATAAACTCATGGGAAATTCCACCGGCGCGGCTGTTATTTTCGGAGCAACAGGAGGGGTTATGGAAGCGGCGCTGAGAACCGCCTACGAGATTATTACCGGAAGAGAAGTTCCTTTCGAAAACCTGAACATCACTGCGGTCAGGGGATTTGAAGGCATAAGGCAGGCTTCAGTGAAGCTTGAAGGTTGCACCGATGACTGGAAGTTCCTGGAAGGCGTTGAGCTGAAATGTGCTGTTGCACACGGACTGTCCAATGCAAGGGAACTTATGCAGGCAGTGAAGGATGGAAAGATCGATGTGCATTTTATCGAGGTCATGGCCTGTCCGGGCGGATGCCTGGGCGGTGGCGGACAGCCCATTCCCACCAACCAGGAGATCAGGGAAAAACGTGCAGCTGCGATCTATAACGAAGACATG
>CAZPTO010000042.1:0-14844 GCA_964589155.1 uncultured Bacteroidaceae bacterium
GGATGGTTATGGATTTTAAAGATCTTAAAGCCATCGTAAAAGAACATGTTGTTGATGTGCTCGATCATAGTCTTGTGGTATTCAGGAATGCTGAGGGAGAGACCCTGAAACAGGTGAGGAAAATGTATGAAAAAGTATATGTTTTTGATTTTCAGCCAACTTGCGAAAACCTTGTGATCCATATGGCTTCCACGATTATCTCTGAACTGCCTCCATATCTTTCCCTACATGCTGTAAAATTGTATGAGACAGCCACTTCCTATGCTGAGTGGCACGCATCAGATAATAACTGAATTGAATGAGTAAGCCAAAGAAATTATTTCTACTTGACAGCTATGCCTTGATCTTCAGGTCATACTATGCATTTCTTAAAAACCCGATGCGCAACAACCAGGGAATGAATACTTCAACGGTATTCGGATTTACCCTTACACTGGATGAGTTGCTGAGAAAAGAAGACCCCTCACATATCCTGGCAGCATTCGATGCTTCCGGGCCTACCTTCCGTCATGAGATGTATGCGCCATACAAGGCCAACAGGGATGCCACCCCGGAAGATATCAGGGAATCTATTCCATGGGTAAAAGAGCTGCTGAATGCATATCATATTCCGGTAATCGAGAAGTTAGGGTATGAGGCTGATGATATTATTGGAACCATCGCTAAATCAGCAGAAAAAGAGGGATTCGAGGTGTACATGGTCACTCCGGATAAAGACTTTGCGCAATTAGTGAGCAAGAAAATCTTCATGTATAAACCTGCCCGCGCCGGAAATGTTGCCGAGATAATCGGTGTGGAAGAAGTGAAAGAGAAATTCAGGGTCAGAGAACCTGGTCAGGTCATCGATATCCTGGCGCTCTGGGGCGATTCTTCAGACAACATCCCCGGTGCACCAGGCATAGGTGAAAAAACGGCCAAAAAGCTAATTGAAAGCTTTGGATCGATCGATGGGGTGTACGAAAATATAACCAAACTTAAAGGAAAGCAACGTGAAAACCTGGAAAATGCCCGCGAGCAGGTGCGGCTGTCCCGGGAACTGGCAACGATCATCGTGGATGCTCCGGTCGATTATGACCTGAAGCTTGCTGAACGAAAACCTTTTGAAAAAGAACAACTTTCATCAATTTTTGATGCACTCAATTTTAAGAATCTTCGCAGCAGAATATTAGGAGAAGAAGAAAAATCAATCACTTCTGCCAAAGGACAACAAGGTTCATTATTTGGAGCAAAGGATCAATCTCTGCCGGTCGAAAACACCTCCCTTAACAATATCAATACACAGGAGCATGCCTATCACCTGGTTACAGGAAAAAAGGAGATTGACAGTTTATTTGACCAGCTGGAAAAACAAGAAAAATTTTGCTTTGATACAGAAACAACAGGACTCGATATTATTGATTCTAAGATAGTTGGGATTTCTTTTTCGTGGGAAGCGCATAAAGCTTACTATATAGATTTTTCGACTTTTGACCTGCTGCCGGAAGGTGCTGTGGATCGCTTGAAATCACTATTCAACAGCAAGGATCGCCTGGTAATCGGACAAAACCTCAAGTATGATCTGCACATGCTAAAAAATTATAAAATAGAGGTTAAAAGCAGGTTATTTGATACAATGGTTGCACACTACCTGGTTGCTCCTGACAGAAAGCATGGATTGGATGCAATGGCGGAGGATTATTTCGGATATGCAAAGGTGAAGACCGAAGAAATGATCGGAAAAAAGGGTACGCGGCAGCAGAATTTCAGAGACCTGGACCCGGAGAAGGTGAAAGACTATGCTTGTGAGGATGCCGATATTACCTGGCAACTGTACCAGGAGCTTGAAAAGCAATTATCTGAGATGGGTCTTGAAAAGCTTTCTGAAGGGATAGAGATGCCGCTCGTGCAGGTACTTATGGAAATGGAGCATGCGGGAGTAAGCCTGGACCGGCAGGGACTGGCCGATTTTGCAGCTGATTTAAGAAAGGAGTTGATCGGAATTGAGAAAAGAATTTTTGAGCTGGCCGGACAGGAATTTAATATCGGTTCACCAAAACAACTGGGAGAGGTACTCTTCGATCAACTAAAGATCATTCCTGATGCAAAGCGGACCAGGACAAAGCAATACAGCACCAGTGAAGACGTGTTGATGAATTTGGTCGATAAGCATGAGATCGTCCGTGAAGTGCTGCATTACAGGTCGGAAAAGAAATTACTGAATACTTATGTAGATGCATTGCCCAAACTGCTGCACCCTGTAACCAACCGGATCCACACCTCTTTCAACCAGACTCTGGTTGCTACCGGAAGACTGTCTTCCAATCAACCGAACCTGCAGAATATTCCCATCAGGGAAGAACGGGGACGCGAGATCCGCAAGGCATTTACCAGTTCAGATGAAAACCACACGTTCCTTTCGGCTGACTACAGCCAGATTGAGCTGCGACTGATGGCACACCTGAGTAAGGATAAGCAAATGATCAATGCCTTTCTTGACAGGGAAGATATCCATGCTGCCACAGCAGCAAAAGTCTATAATGTAGCCATTGAAGAGGTAACAAAAGAGATGCGTTCCAGGGCCAAAACGGCCAATTTCGGCATCATCTACGGGATCTCGGCTTTTGGTCTCGCACAACGTATGCGCATACCCCGCTCCGAGGCCAGGGAGCTGATCGACGGATATTTCAATACCTATCCGGCGGTGCGCACCTATATGGACGATTGCATTGAGCGGGCGAAAGAGAAAGGATACGTGGAAACAATGTTCGGAAGAAGGAGAAACCTGCCGGATATACATTCAAGAAATTCCATGATCCGCGGGAACGCAGAACGAAACGCAATCAACACACCGATCCAGGGAACTGCGGCAGATATCATCAAGATTGCCATGGTAGTGTTATACCGCACATTTCAGGAACAGGGGTTGTCCACAGAAATGATCATCCAGGTACATGATGAATTGAACTTTAATGTGCCTATAAATGAACTTGACACAGTCAAAAAAATCGTCAGGGAATCCATGGAAAATGCCGTGGAACTTTCTGTTCCATTAGAGATAGATATGAACGATGGCAGCAATTGGCTGGAAGCACACTAATGTCCCTCAGCAAAGGTGTGTTTTGCAAGCGCTCCCTCTTTGCCATTCAGGATGTTTTGTACCTGCACTGTGTTTGAGATCACGTCAAGTGCTTTATCAAGCTGAATGTCATCCCGGATCTGTTTTTTGATCCTGCCGCTCTGGTAATAATATCGACCGACGATTTCATCCTCCAGGATTTGCTGGATCTCTTCCCGGAAGGTTTCCATATCCCGCATGTTGTTATGTGACAAACGCTCTTTTAATGCCTCAAATTCCTCTTCAGCAAGCTGATAATACTTTTCACTTTTTGCCTTTTCAATGAGGGTTGACAGGGCTTTTTCACTTGCCGTTTCGTATTCAAAATCTTTCCGGGTTACAAATGCTTTGAATGCTTCATATTCCTGGTCGGATAACCCGAATACAGCGGGTTTCCCAATTGAATCTTCCGTGTTTCGGTACTTTGTGGCGTAGTCAAAATACATATTTTCCGTGTACAGGCGCAATGTGATCTCACTTAGTTTTTCAGGAACCACTTCAATATCCGGACGAATCCCACCACCATCGTATACCAGGCGGCCGTTTTGGGTTTCATATTCACTGATCAGTGAATCCGGAATCGTTCCCACGCTTCCATCCTCGTTTCTGTTGGTGTAATCCAGGGCCTGGATACACCTGCCGGAAGGGATGTAATATTTCGCAGTTGTAACTTTTAACTGTGCATTGTATTTAAGGGGCCTGGTAGTCTGAACCAGTCCTTTTCCAAACGTGCGTTGTCCAATTACAACTGCCCGGTCAAGGTCCTGCATTGCCCCGGCGACGATTTCAGAAGCAGAAGCGGATCCCCGGTTGATCAGCACAACAATCGGTATTTCAGTGTCCAGCGCCTGCTCGGTAGTCTTGTATTCACTGTCCCATTTTTTCACCTTTCCCTTCGTGCTTACGATTAATTCTCCTTTATCAATGAATAAATTACAGGTTCTCACCGCTTCGATCATCAGTCCCCCGGGATTGCTGCGAAGGTCCAGCACCAGCCGGTTAAATTCGTCATTCTTTTTTAAATCCAGGTAGGCTTTTTTAACTTCTGCAGAGGCATTGGTAGTGAAATTACTGAGTCGAATGTACCCGGTATGCTCCGAAAGCATACCATGATAGGGCACATTTGTGATCACGATCTTTTCCCGCTTCAGGCTGAAGTCGAGCACCTCTTCTTCATAGGGCCTTTTTGCCTTGATCGTGAGTACAGTGCCAGGCGCACCTTTAAGTAAATCACTCACCTCGCTGATGTCCATGCCGCTGGTCTCTTTACCCGAAACCTCCAGGAGTACATCCCCGGCACGCAATCCCGATTTCGCCGCAGGAAAATTTTCATAAGGGTCTGCGATAATGATCTGGTCATCCATGCTGCGGATGAGACTCCCAATCCCTCCGTATTCACCGGTGGTCTGGAACTTAAACACATCCATTTCTTTCTCCGGAATGTATGTGGTATAAGGATCAAGGGAATTCAACATGGCATTGATGCTTGTGGTCACCAGCTCTTCTGGCGAGGTTTCATCTACATAAAACATATTCAACTCCCTGAACAGGGTACAGTATATGTCCAGGTTCTTGACGATTTCAAGATCCTTGTTCCGTATTGTTGTGAATCCTGCGCTCAAAATCAGCACCAGGATCCCGGTAATAATAATCTTCTTTTTCATGATCTAGGCTTTATCTCACAAACTATATTACAGTACTCATACACAAATTTGATGCCTGAACCCCATGAAGACTGCCGATCCTCCATTAAGACGCTTAACCATTAAAACGCTTAACCCTTCATGTAAGAGGTCCGATCCTCCAGGAGGAACCAGGATCATTCTGAAGATGCCTGATGCTTCCAGAGAATGCCCGGTTCCGCTTCAGGGAGCCCCATGCTTTTTCGGGCTGAAGAGGGAAACCCATTAGTGGGAAAGCAGGCAGAACAGGTACAAATATATCTTAAAATAAGCGGAATCCTTCACCGATCATGCATTGCCTCAGGAACATTAACGTTTTTTAAGTAATGACATGAAGGTAAAAAGGTAGAATTTTCTGCATATCTTTGCCGGAAATTTATGGGAATACGCGTTCAGCATATGATCGATACCATTACAGGAACTGCTGATACCATCAGAGGAATTACTGATACCAGCGCCCCGGGACCATCCATAAAGGCCTTTTCCACACCTGTTGCAGGAGAAACAGTACTCCAGGCCGAATCCCTGTCAGGCGTTTCCGGCTTCCTAATGCAACCTGGTTCAACGGAATGGTATTTCTATTTCCTCGTTTCCATGCTGATCGTATATGCAGTGGCACGCGCATTTCTCGGTCAATTGCTGAACAGGACATACACCGCGGCGGTAAGATACAATACTGCAGTCAGTATGTATAAAGACAACAGTCAGTTGCAGCGGCAACTTGATTCGGTGTTGTATGCATTTTACTTTGTTTCGATGGGGTTTTTCATCATGCTTATGGCACAGTATTTTGAGCTGTATCCCTATGGGTTCAGGAACGTTGAATTGTTTTTCTTTTTTACAGCGCTGCTCATTGCGATTTTTTTTCTTCGTATCATTATTGTGAACATCGTCGGGTATGTTTTTTTCAGCCTGAAACGATTCAGAGCCTACCTTTATCATAGCTTTATTTACAATAAACTCATGGGAATCCTGGCACTTCCGATGAGTATTGCCATTGTCTACAGCACCGGGATCCTGAATGATATCGTGGTTTGGACAGCCTTTGGAATAATGTCAGTTATGGTGATGATGCGATTATACAGGGGAATCATTTTCTCCCTGAAGAATCATATTTTAAATTTCTATTTGTTTTTGTACCTTTGTGCCCTTGAATTGGTACCAATGTTATTGTTGTACAAGTGGTTTACGATCATAGTGTAGTTGTTTATCAGTATTAAAGGTAGAAGAAATATGAGTAAAATCAAGAAAATTTTGGTTTCCCAACCAGAGCCTGAAAATGAAAAATCCCCTTACTTTGATCTGGCCGAAAAACATAATCTGAAAATTGATTTTCGTCCGTTCATCCATGTTGAAGGAATTACATCCAAGGAATTTCGTCAATCCAAAGTAGACCTCTCCCATCACACCGCAGTGATTTTTACAAGCAAGACCGCCATTGATCACTACTTCAGAATTGCTGAGGAAACAAGGGTGGCTGTTCCAGATACCATGAAATACTTCTGCATCTCTGAATCAACTGCTTATTATTTGCAGAAGTACATTGTTTACAGGAAACGGAAGATCTTTTTTGGAAAAGGAAAAATGGAAGGCCTGGTTGAGATCATGGCCAAGCATAAGGATGAAAACTTTCTTGTTCCGCTCTCTGCCGCACATAAAGAGGAGATCCCCGAACTTCTTGAAAAACACAAATTTAAATTCACCAAGTCGATCCTGTATAAGACAGAATGCAGCGATCTTACTGACCTGGCAGATGTGAATTACGACGTATTGGTTTTCTACAGTCCGTCTGGGATTAAGTCCCTGCTGAAGAATTTCCCCGATTTTAAGCAGAACAATACCAAGATCGCATCTTTCGGTGACAAGACCGCAAAAGCAGTGGAGGAGGCCGGACTCAGGCTCGATATCAAAGCCCCGGCGCCAAAAGCTCCGTCCATGACCATGGCCCTGGAGAGCTTCATAGAACAGCACAACAAAAATGGGAAAAGCTGACAAGCGGCAAATATTTTTTACTGAAGGGGGAGCGATCCCCCTTTTTTTATGGCAATACCCGATATGGCAACGCAAGGATTGAACAAAAAGGAAAAACTGAAGCGCAGGAAGTCGATCGAATCACTCTTCCGGTCCGGGAACACCTTCTCTTCGCCACCCTTACGCCTGCTGTACCGCAAGGTGGAAGGCCTTGCTGTACCCGTTCAGATGACCGTTGCCATACCCAGGAGAAGTATTCGGCATGCAGTTGACCGCAACCTGCTCAAGCGCAGAACCCGGGAAGCATACAGGCTTCAAAAGCATCATCTGCTTGAAAAAGTCACCCAAAAGAACGACTGCTACGAGATCCTCTTCCTCTATCAGTCAGATGAGATTGCTGACTTCAAGACCATCCGAAGCGCTATACGGGTCCTGTTGATACGGCTCGGGCAGACAGTAGAAAGAAACTGATTTCAGACCCACACCTTCCTGCCTTTGCCTTAGCATTTACCCGTCTCATGCCCCCCACCTTCGCGCCTTGCGTTACGCTTTTTATATTCTTATGTTATACCCCTCCATATTCGGGACCGAGTTACTTTGCCTTTCAGCAATTTTTTCGAAATCCGCCCGGCAGCCCTTCCCAACAGCAGGGAATCTCCCGATAATTTGTGCTTCATAACTTTACCGGGATTATTTACTATTTCTCATTGCGGTAATCTCCTTTGCCAGGAATCTCCGGGGGAAAGACTGCTATTGATATTGTTTCCGCGCTTGATTACCTTTAGTGGATCAAATCCCCTAAATCTGTACCCATGATATGCTCCCGTCTTGTTGCCTTCACAATGACCACCGCACTGTGCTTCCTTTTTGCATGTAACCGTTCCGGAAGCAATCGCCTGGAAACACCGGCGTTTCATCCCATGATTGCTGCATTTACCAGCGGGATCATCTCTTCCGAATCCCCGGTACAGGTGAGATTTGCAGAACCAATTGCTGATTCGGTTGAGATCAATGGAAAAGTGGAAAAGGGCATCCTGTCGCTGGATCCTTCCGTGGAGGGCGGTGTATATTATGTCGACCGGCAGACCATTGAATTCAGACCGGAAGGACGTTTCAGCCACGGCACGGCTTATGATGTACATGTGAAACTGAACAAATTGTTTCCGCAGGCGAACACCTCAAAAACATTTGATTTCCGGTTCCATACCATCGAACAACACCTGGGCATTGAATTGGAAGGATTCCGGCCCTATAACGATTACAGACCGGAAATGAATTATCTCACCGCAACAATTACGACAGCTGATATTGCAGATCCGGAAGCAATGCATAAAATGATTGAAGTGGTACAGGATGGCGAAACATTGCCGGTAAGGTGGGAACACGGACCGGAAGGAAAGGAGCACCAGTTGACCATTGACAGTATTCGAAGGGCCGAAGAGGAACTCCAGGTGGAGATCCGTTATGACGGACAAGCAATCAGCGCGGCACAACAGGGCAAAGAAGTGTTTGAGGTTCCTGCGCTGGGCGATTTCAAGGTAATCGGACACCGGCTGGTGCAGTATCCTGAGCAATATGTGCTGCTTAGCTTTTCGGACCCCCTGCGCAAAGACCAGTCGCTTGATGGATTGATCCGTTTGAACAGCGATACCGACATGCGGTACGTGGTGGAGGGAAATATGGTAAGGGCCTATCCAAATGTCCGGCAGAATGGATCCCTATCCCTTTTTGTTGAACCGGGCATACGCAATACAGCAGGGAAAGGACTCATTACGGGACAAAGTTTTGATATCACTTTTGAAGAAATCAAACCTGCCGTCGAGCTGTTGGGCAGCGGGATAATCATCCCCACCGCAGATGAGGTGGTGCTTCCTTTTAAAGCTGTGAATCTGAGGGCCGTGGACGTCAAGGTGATTCGCATTTATGAAGATAATATTGCCCAGTTCCTTCAGGTGAACCAACTCAGTGGAAACCGGGAGTTAAAAAGAGCCGGCAGGCTGATCGTAAAGAAGACCATCGACCTGGTCACTGGTCAACCGATCAATTACGGGCAATGGAATACATTTTCGTTGAACCTCACCGACCTGGTAAAAACGGAACCAGGTGCGATCTACCGCGTGGAACTGAATTTCAGGCAGTCACATTCGATGTTTTCCTGCGGTGGTACACCACCGGCGATGCAGCTGGAAGCCGTGGAAAAATACGAGGGTGTGGGGGAAGAAGATCTTACCTACTGGGATTCCTATGATAGCTATTCCAGCAACTGGGACTATTACAACTATGAAGGGTACAACTGGGAGGACCGGGAAGACCCTTGTAAACCCGCATATTATGGGAACAGACGCGCTGTTTCCAGAAACATCCTGGCCAGTAACCTGGGTCTTATTGCGAAATACGGATCCAGCGGTCAATTGCATGTTACCGTGACAAATTTGTTGCAGGCCACAGCAGTTTCCGGGGCCACAGTGAAAGTG
The DNA here is from genome assembly GCA_964589155.1 of uncultured Bacteroidaceae bacterium. GTDB lineage: Bacteria > Bacteroidota > Bacteroidia > Bacteroidales > M55B112. The sequence continues at coordinate 9,222 of CAZPTO010000042.1, forward strand.
TACAATTTCCAGCAGCAGCTCCTGGCGGAAACACCAACGAACAATGCTGGCATGGCGGTGATTGAATTGGATTCCAGGCCCTTCCTGGTGGTGGCCGGACAGGGCGGACAAAAAGGGTACCTGAGGATGGTCGATGGTGCTGCACTTTCCTACAGTATGTTTGAAGTATCAGGAACAGTTGTGCAAAAAGGAATCAAAGGCTTTCTTTATGGGGAAAGGGGCGTATGGCGACCCGGGGATTCGGTGTATATCAATTTGATTCTGAATGACCAGGCAAATCCGCTCCCGGAAGGGCACCCGGTGACATTTGAACTGAAAGATCCGCAGGGGAAGGTGGTGCAAAAACGCATCGCACCCGGAAATTCCAGCGGTTTTTTTCCGTTTCATACCCGTACCGAAAGCAATGCACCCACGGGAAGATACACGGTTACTGCGACGGCAGGGGGTGTCTCGTTTAAAAAGGTGCTTCAGGTAGAGACCATTAAACCCAACCGGCTGCGCATCGATCTTGCATTTGACCAGGGAGACACAATCTATCCCGCCAGAGGACCGGTGAAAGGAACATTGTCCGGGGAATGGCTCACGGGAGCAACAGCCAGTGGCCTGCGTTCCGAGGTGGACGTGCTTCTCAGACCAGCAACCACAGCCTTTAAAGGATTTGAAGCATATACGTTTACAGATCCGGCGAAAACGATCGATCACAACGGAACCATCTTCTGGGAAGGGAACATCGATCAGGACGGAAAGGCCCGCTTTTCACGACAACTCAATATTGAAGGCTCAGCACCGGGAATGCTCAATGCCATATTCACCACCCGTTTATTTGAACGGTCAGGGGAATTCAGCATTGACCAGAAAACAGTGATCTGTTCTCCATACAATACCTATGTGGGTATCAAAACACCCCAGGGCGATCAACGGGGGATGCTGCTTACAGACACTGCTCATCACATAGATGTAGTTACCCTCGATACGAATGGAGACCCGGTTACAAAAATTGGACTTGAAGCGAAAGTCTACAAGCTGTCCTGGAGATGGTGGTGGGATGCATCATACGAAAACCTGGCCTCATATATGGGCAGCAATTACCAATCGCCTGTCTATGAAACGGCGATCACCACGAAAAATGGCAAAGGTGCGTTCAGTTTCCGGATCGATTATCCCGAATGGGGGCGTTACCTGGTTGTGGTCAGGGATAAAGGCGGACACAGTGCAGCAAAGATCGTGTACCTCGACTGGCCCGGATGGGCTGGAAGAGCAAGAAAAGGTGATCCGGATGCCGCTTCGGTACTGACATTCAGCTCTGATAAGAAGACCTATACAGTCGGCGAAACAGCAATGATTACTATTCCCTCTTCCACACAGGGACGCATCCTGTTAAGCCTGGAAAATGGCAGCGGAATACTGCGGCAGGAATGGATTGAAACCAACGGATCTGAAACCAAATACAATTTACAGATCACCCCGGAAATGACCCCCAATATTTATGTGTTTGCATCGCTTATTCAGCCACATAAAAACACGGAGAACGATCTTCCGATCCGCATGTTCGGTGTGATCCCCATCAGGGTCGAAGATCCCGGTACCCGGCTGTATCCTCAATTGAAAATGCCGGACGAACTGAGCCCGGAAAGTAAGGTGCGACTCGAGGTGACAGAGAAATACAATAAGCAGATGACCTATACCATTGCGATGGTGGATGAAGGATTGCTGGACCTCACACGGTTCAACACACCGGATCCATGGTCTGCATTTTTTGCCAAAGAAGCACTGGGGGTAAAGACCTGGGATATATTTGAGCAGGTGCTTGGTGCATTTGGAGGCAGGATCGATGGTATATACAGCATCGGCGGGGGAATGGATGAGACCGGGCAGGGAGCCAAAGATGCCAACCGTTTTCCACCCATGGTTGAATTCATGGGTCCCTTTACCCTGCAAGGGAAACGCAATGTTCACGAAATCACGGTCCCCAATTATATCGGGTCGGTCAGGACCATGGTAATCGCCGGAAACAGGGAAGCCTATGGTCACATGGAAAAGACAACGCCTGTAAAACAACCGCTTATGCTCCTGGCTACCCTGCCGCGGGTGCTGGGTCCCGGAGAAGAAGTAGCACTGCCGGTCAATGTGTTCGTGATGGAAGAGGGGATCGGGGAGGTGGACATCACCATCACAACGAACGACATGCTGATCCCTGGTGAAAAGAAAAAAACGGTCACTTTCAATGGTACCGGTGACAGGATCATTGATTTTATGTTGAAAACACCGGAAAAAACAGGGGTGGGAACCGTGCATATTGAAGCCGTTTCAGGCAGACACAGTGCTGCATATGATGTTGAGCTGAATGTTCGTTCTTCGAATCCTCCGGTGACCAACTTCATCACTTCCGCCCTTGGGGCTGGTGAAACGGTTCGGAAAGAATTTAATTACGTCGGTATGCCGGGTACCAATGAGCTGATGCTGGAGGTGTCCAATATCCCGCCGATCGATTTTGGACGCAGGCTCAAATACCTGTTGCGCTACCCACATGGGTGTGTCGAGCAGACTACCTCTGCTGCTTTCCCGCAATTGTTCCTCGGTGATGTGGTGGAATTGAATGATGAGGCTGTTCAGAAAGCGGAAAACAATGTAACAGGTGCCATCAACAGGATCACCTCTTACCAGCTTCCCGGGGGCGGATTTTCTTATTGGCCGGGATCCATTAAGGCTTCAGATTGGGGAACTTCATATGCCGGGCATTTCTTGCTGGAGGCCAGGGAAAAAGGATTTGGTGTTTCTGAATCTGTATTGCAATCGTGGAGAAAATACCAGCGTAAAGCAGCCAGGAGATGGAATCTCGCCGGCTCAACGAATACCTATGAGATCCGGCAGGAGCAACTCCTCCAGGCCTACAGGCTGTATACCCTTGCTCTGGCAGGAAAGGCGGAGATCGGATCCATGAACAGGCTGCGGGAGCGCACCGACCTGCTGCCGGAAGCGAAATGGAGGCTTGCCGCTGCATATGCCCTGGCAGGTCAGAAGAAGACGGCCCGTGCACTGGTCACCAGTGTACCCACGCAGGTCGAAGAATACTATGATTCCAGGTATACCTTTGGAAGCCGCACACGTGACCAGGCCATGATCCTCGAGGCCATGATCCTGATCGGCATGAAGGAAAACGGAGTGCTGCTTATGGAGCAGATCGCTGAGCGACTGAGCTCCGGCCGTTGGATGAACACGCAGGCAACAGCATACAGCCTCGTGGCCGTGGCCAAATATACCGGGGGCAACACATCCGACAACCGGCTGAAATTTACATATGTATTGAACAGTAGTGACACACAGCAGGCCGAAACAGGAATGCCGCTTGCCCAGGTCTCTTTCGATCCGGACATGTCGGAGAAGGGATCCATGGTAGTGGAAAACCAGACCGATGGCATGATGTTCGTCAGGATCATCAATACCGGTCTGCCAACACCCGGCAAAGAACAGGCCATGGAGAACAACCTTCGCGTGCAGGTATATTATACCGACATGGAAGAGAACCGGTTATCCCCTGAACTAATTACTCAGGGTACTGATTTCAGGGCAGTTTACAGGATATATAACCCAGGTACAATGGGCCACCTGGACAATGTGGCGCTTACAACAATGTTTCCTCCAGGGTGGGAAATCCATAACGAACGACTGTTCAATACTACCGACGCTGATCAGTCATATACCTACCAGGACATCCGTGACGACAGGGTAATGACCTATTTTTCTTTGCCGCCCAACAAGTCGAAAACTTTTTCAATCAGGCTGAATGCAGCATACCAGGGCAGGTTTTATCTCCCTTCTGTTCAGGCGGAGGAGATGTATAAGAACGATGTGCAAACAGTCATCCCGGGGAAATGGGTCGAGGTTGTACCGCGTAAGTAGATGCATATGGATGGGGCTAAAAGGTGGTGGAAAAAATACAGGTTAGCGGTAGCGGCACTTTTGGTTGTGTTCACAATTTTCCGGATCTCATTGCCCGCGGATCTTTTCGATGATCCCCTGTCAACAGTGGTCTACGACAAAGAGGGCGAGCTGCTGGGTGCCCGGATTGCCTCCGATGGGCAATGGCGATTCCCCGGGATCGATTCAGTTCCGTATAAGTATGCCACAGCAGTGGTTGAATTCGAAGACCGGTATTTCTATATCCACCCGGGAATGAATCCGGGAAGCCTGGTCAGAGCGTTGATCCAAAACATAAGGGCCCGGGAGATCCAAAGTGGTGGAAGTACCATCACCATGCAGGTGATGCGGATGTCCAGGAAAAACAAACCCAGGAACCTCCGCCAGAAGCTTATCGAAGTATGGCTGGCGCTTCGTTATGAATGTTCAGCTTCCAAGGAGGAGATATTGAAGACTTATGCAGATCATGCACCTTTCGGTGGGAACGTAGTGGGACTTGAGGCTGCGGCCTGGCGCTATTTTGGAGTATCGCCGCACCACCTTACCTGGTCGGAATCTGCACTGCTGGCGGTGCTGCCAAATGCGCCGGCGTTGATTCATCCCGGCAGGAACAGGGGCGTACTGAAAGAAAAACGTGACCGGTTGCTTTTTTTGTTACGTGACCGCGGAAAGCTGGATTCGCTCACATGCAGGCTTGCAGTCCAGGAGCCCCTGCCAGAGAAACCGCTGCCCCTGCCTGACCTGGCGCCACACCTGGCTGACCAGGTAATGCTGGATGATACCAGGAACAGGATGTATTCAACACTCGACCTGCAAATACAGGACCGGGTCAATGAACTGACAGAGATCCGACAGGAGCAATTGCGTGCCAACGAAATACACAACATGGCCTGCCTGGTCATGGAGGTAGAGTCCGGGAAAGTACTGGCCTATGTAGGGAACAGCCGCGCCCACGACGGGGAAGAACACGGGAACAGTGTGGATGTGATACGCGCGCGCAGAAGTACCGGCAGCATTCTAAAACCATTTCTATATGCAGGAATGCTGGACAATGGGGAGCTACTGCCTGCAACACTCGTTCCTGATGTGCCGGTGCGCTACAACGAATATGCACCCAAAAATTATGACCGCCAGTATGAAGGGGCTGTCCCGGCCTATGAAGCATTGAGCCGTTCCCTGAATATTCCTTCTGTGATTATGCTGAAAAATTATGGTGTGGACCCATTCCTTGGCTTGCTGCGTAACCTGGGATTCTCTACGTTCAATTATTCCCATGAACACTATGGGCTCACATTAATCCTGGGTGGGGGCGAGGTCACCCTTTGGGAGCTCGCAGGGGTATACGGAAGCATGGCCAGGGCGCTGAATCATTATACCTCTGGCAATGGGAATTATTTCCCTTCAGATTACCGGATGCCCGTCTTTGAGCAAGCAGAAACCACTTCAGAAAACACTTCAGGGAACATAAACGGGAATACAACTGTACCGGCCTTCCCCGGTGGAGCCGGAGCCCATACAGGATCAGCTGTCAAAGAAGCAGCTGTTGAGGCTGCTGAAGCGCGGAGGTCCTTCCAGGGAGGTGAACTCCAGGAGGAGGGCATCCTTTCTGCCTCAAGTATCTGGATTACCTTTCAATCATTACTTGAGGTAAACAGACCGGAAGAATTATCATTATGGTATTTAATGTCGTCCAGTAGGAAAATTG